>JAPKZI010000234.1 GCA_026393865.1 Candidatus Aminicenantota bacterium | reverse complement strand
GAGCAGGCGCGACAACATATAAAAAATGGTCGGATGCTCGGGGGCGTTTTTGAGAAGCGTAACGGCGTCCCCGTCGAAGCCGAATCTCATATAGGTCAGGGCCATCTCGATGTAATTCTCGTACGGCAGTTCGTTGCGGATCATCGACTTGAACGCGTCCAGGTTTCTTGGGTTCGGTTCGAGAAGATATTGCTCAAAGCGGGCGAAGTGATCGAGAGGATCGATGTCGAGAAGCCGGGCCAGAACGTCCTTCGCCGCGCCGATCTTTCCCGATTTCCGGTAAGCGGCGGCCAGGACTTCGTACGAGCCGCTGCTGTATTTGTTGAAATCGATCGAGCGCTGAGCGTATTGGGCGGCCAGATCGAACTTGCCTTCGACGGACGAGATCTCGGCCAGCCACAGATAGGCCGCCGAACGGAATTCCAGCGAACGGGCCGCCCAGCCCAGGGTCTCCTTGGCGTCGAGGAGGTTGCCGAGGTGGCGGGAAAGCACGCCATAGATATAACTCGCTTCGGGATCGTACATGTTGTTTTCGAGGGCCTTCCGGGCGAAGGTCAATCCCTTCGCGTATTCACCGCGGCGGGCATAGAGCTCCGCGACGCGGGCCAGCGCCTTCGAATGGAGCGGCTCCTTGGCCAGGCACTCCAGGTATTTTTGGAGAGCGATGTCGAAATAGCGCGCCTTCTCGTTCCGCGCGCCGCTCTGGAACAGGCCCTCGGCCGTCGATTCGTCGGCGGCCGTGAACCGCAGCGGCCGGTTCACGTCGTCCGCGCCGGGATCGCTGTTATAGACGAGCTTCTCCCCGATCGCCACGATGAAGGGCGCGTCGTTGAGATCGAGCGGCAAATCTTTTTTATAAATTTTCGCGGGGGCGAGCTTCAGGCGCTCCCGGTAGAGCTCTTTTCCGGCCGAGACGACCGTGAGATCATCGTCGATGTCCTGAAATGCGAAAATGCCGAGCTTCAAGGCTCCCGGCGCGGCTTCCGCGTTGAGAGCTCCGTATGGCGACGCTTTGACCATGGGGCCGATGCCGTTGTAGGGAAACCACAGCTCCTGCCAGCGGTCGGCCGCGTTCGGGGCGAAGAATTCGTGGTCGGACTGGTTGTAAAGGCGGCCGGCCTGCGGCTCGGTGTACTGGCCGTCCTTGTCGGTCAGCAGGTCCACCCAGATTTCGCCCGCGCGCGACTGGTCCCAAATCCAGACTTTGCGGCCGGGGATGTCGCCGGGGAGAGCCCAATGACCGAAGCCCGCGTCGGAGTTCTTGTACCAGGCGCCGTAGAAGTCGTTGTACTCCCCGACCGTGAAATAACTCTTCGATCCGCCGAAATCGTTGTTCTTGTACCAGGACAGGTCCCGGCCCTGCCCGTCCACCGGCCAGGGTTCGAGAGGCACGGAATAATCGTGGCCGATCTGGAAGCGGCCGGGGAAGATGTATTTGAGATCTTCGGCCGTCTTGATCGCGGCGCACGACCAGAAATAGTAGGACTGGCTGAACGGCGTTGGATTGTACCAGGCGCCGTTGGTCTCGAAAGCGGATTTGTCCTTGGGCAGGGTAATGGTGACGCTCCACCGCGTCCGCGACGGAAGGTCCATCGTCCCGACGACGCAGCTCGCGCTCCCGTCGGGATTCGTGCGGAGGATGTAATCCACGGGCGTGGCGGTCGAAGGAGCGTGGCCCACGACGCCGAAATTGAACTCGATGCCTCCCGACGTCCAGGGGCCGCGCATGGCGATCTCGCGGAACTTCATGACGTGGTTAGTGTAGAGGAACTCCCGGCCGCCGGTTTTTTCGTTCGCGCCCCAGACCTTCCCGCCCGCCTGGGGGAGGACCGCGACGGAGATGTACGGATTCTCGAGGCGGACGACCGTCCATTCCTTGTCGACACCCGTGCCGCTGAACTTGTTAAAGAAAAAATAGGGATAGAGGCGGGCCCCCTGCCCGGTCGAGCGGGCGAAGATCGGGACCGGGTCCGGATCGGAAAAGGGGTAGGTTTTGATCGTTTCCTTCGTTTCGCTGACGGTCGCGCCGCCCTCTCCCCCGCCGCCGGTGGTGATCGCGCCCGAACAGGCCGTGAGCAGGGCGGCCGCGAACGCCAGAAGAATCCCCAGGGCGATCCGGGTTGCTTTCATGTCGACCCTCCTCTCCACATTTTCAATATGGAGACACAATACCTATTCCCCAATTTGTTTTCATGAAAATCAAGCCTCGAAAATTGGGTAATGGGTATTGTGTCTCCCATTATCTCCTCGTTATGGATGATGTTATTTACGCCGGCCGCTTGATGAGTATCGTGTCATTCATATTTCAGCGTCAGGCCCGTATTGAAAAAGAAGAACGAGAAGGAGTCCGCGATCTCTTCGATGGCCTTGGTGATGTTGCTCGAACCGTGGCCGGAGCGCGTCTCGATCCGGATGAGCACCGGATTGGCCCCCTTGTGATTCTCCTGGAGCGTGGCGATGAACTTGAATGAATGGGCCGGCACGACCCGGTCGTCGTGGTCGGCCGTCGTGACGAGGGTCGCCGGATAGGCGACGCCCGCCTTGAGGTTGTGGAGCGGCGAATACGCGTAGAGGGTCTTGAAATATTTCGGATCGTCGCTCGCGCCGTACTCGACGGCCCAGCCCCAGCCGACGGTGAACTTGTGATACCGGAGCATGTCCATGACGCCGACCGCGGGAAGGACGACTTTGAACAGGTCCGGCCGCTGGGTCATGGCCGCCCCGACGAGCAGCCCGCCGTTCGAGCCCCCCGAGATCGCCAGCTTGGCGGCCGACGTGTACTTGGCCTGGATCAGGTATTCCGCGGCGGCGATGAAATCATCGAAGACGTTCTGCTTGTTGAGCAGCATGCCCGCCTTGTGCCAGGTCTCACCGTACTCGCCGCCGCCGCGAAGGTTGGGTTCGGCGAAGACGCAGCCGTTCTCGAGCAGAACGATGGACGCCGGGCTGAAGGCCGGCTGGAGGCTGATGTTGAAGCCGCCGTAAGACGTCAAAAAGCAGGGATTCCCGCCGTCGAGGGCCAACCCCTTCTTATGAACGATGAACATCGGGACCTTGGTCTTGTCCTTGCTCTCGAAAAAGACCTGTTTGACCTCATAGTCCTCAGGATTGAACTTCACCTCGGCCTTGCGGAAGATCTCGGACGCGCCGGCGGCGATATCATACTTATAGATCGTCGGCGGGAAGGTGAACGATGTGAACGTGAAGAAAAGGACCTTGTCGTCCTTCCAGCCGCCGAACCCGCTCGCGGTCCCCAGCGCCGGAAGGGCGATCTCCCGGTCGAGCTTGCCGTCGAGGTCGTGCTGATAGACCTTGGTGTTGGCGTCCTTGAGATAGCCGGCGAACAGCCGCCCGCCGGCCGTGTTGGCCGAGCTCAGGACTTCCGGTTTCTCGGCGATGACCGTCGTCCAGTTTTCCTTGGCCGGTTTTTTCGGGTCGATGAGGACGACCTTGAAATTGGGCGCGTAGACGTTGGTGTAGACGAGGAATTTGTCCCCGACATTGTCGATCGCCGCGCTGTCGAAGTCGAATCCCTGGATCAGGGGCGCGAAAGCCATAGCCGGTTTGGCCAGATCCTTATAATAAAGCTCGGTCCCGGACGTCCCCTTAGAGACGCTGAGGAAGGCGAACCTCTCGTCCTCGCTGACGCCCAATCCGAAATAGAGCAGCGGATTCTTCTTGTCCTCATACACGAGCGCGTCCTTGTCCTGCGGATCGCCCAGCTTGTGGTAGAAAACCTTTTGAAACTCATTCTTGGCGGTCAGCTCGGTACCGGGAGCCGGCTTGTCGTAGCCGCTGTAATAGAATCCGTTCCCTTTCCAGGCCGCGCCCGAGAACTTGTTCCACTGGATGCGGTCGGGCAACTCCTTTTTCGCGGAGAGCTCGAGGACGCGGATCTCGGACCAGTCCGAGCCGGACTCGCTCCGCGAAATGGCCGCGTACTTCTTGTCGCCCGAGAAACCGATCAGCCCGATCCGGATCGTGCCGTCGGGCGAGAGCTGGTTGGGATCGATCAGGACTTCGGGCGGCCCCTCCAGCCCCTTCTGGATATAGATCACGGCCTGGTTCTGCAGCCCGTCGTTCTTGGAAAAGAGATAATATTCGCCGACGCGGAAGGGCGAGGAATAGCGGGGATAGTTGAAGATATCGGTCAGGCGTTTTTTGATCTTATCGCGATAAGGGATCTTCTGGAGATAGCCGAAGGTCACGGCGTTCTGCGCTTCGACCCATTTGGCCGTCTCGGCCGACTTGTCGTCCTCCAGCCAGCGGTAGGGATCGGCGACCTTCATTCCGAAATAGTCGTCGACCTGAGCGCCTTTCGCGGTCACGGGGTAAACGATGTTTTCAGCCTTCTTGCAGGCGGGAAGCACGAGCAGAGCCATCAAAACCAAGGCCGCCACGATCTTTTTTTCCATACGGACCTCCTTACAATAAATAGGGTACACATACCGAATTACACGCCGATTAATATTCGCACAAGCTTATAATACTCATTTGCAATTCGGTATGTGTACCCGATATATTGAACCGCCGCTAATCATATAATGTTAAATGATCCCTGCGCAATTCGGAATATGGACCTGATTATTCCATGGCTTCGTCCAAAAGCTCGGCCGTGTGAGCGGACCGGACGGCCAGGCCTTTCCGCTGATAACCCCCGCGGATCTGAAGAAGACACCCGGGGCAGTCCATCGCCACGACGTCGGCGCCGGTCCGTTCGATCGCGCCGAGCTTGTCGGCGAGAAGCTCGGCCGAGATCTCGGGATTGTCGAGGCTGAAGGTCCCGGCGAACCCGCAGCAGACGTCCGGCTCGTCCATCTCCCGGATCCCGCTCCGCGTCGCGGCTTCGACGAGCGTTCGCGAAGCCCGTTCGGCCTTGAGCAGGTTCTTGTGATGGCAGGAGTCATGATAGGTCGCCGAGAGCGCCGGCCGCTCCTTCGTCAAGAGCCGGGCGAGCGAATCCATCTCGTTCTCGGCCACGAACCGGCTGAACGGAACGACCCGCGCGGCCAGGTCTTTCGCCTTCTCGGAACCGGCGATCTCCGCCCCGCGCTTCGCCAGCATGGTCGTGCAGGTCGGACAAACGGTGATGAGCGGCCCGGCGATCTTGATCTTCTTCACCAGCGCGGCGAAGGCCTCGCCGGCCGCTTTTTCGAAACCCGCGTTCGAGGGCGGAAATCCGCAGCACATCCCGGGCGCGATCCTCACCTCATAGCCGAGCTTCGACAGAACGCGCCCCGCGGCCAGGCCGATCTCGGGATAAAAATGCTCGACCAGGCAGCCGCCGAAGATCGTCACCGGTCCTTTGGCCGGCTTCGCCGCCGCCCGCCGCGCCCCAAACTCCGCCTTGAACAGCTTCGAGAAGGCCGCGGCCGCCGGCGCGGGCAGGGCCCGAAAGCGGTCGTATTTCTTCATCCGGGCCGGAAGGTTCCGCGAAAATCCGTCCTTCTTGGAAATAATCTTCCGGGCCGACCGGGCCGCTTTGAAAGCGGTCCGCTGGAGCCGCGGGCTGGCCATCACTCCGTCGAAGGCGAAACGTTTCCAGAGCGGCGCCCCGCCTTTGTCCCGAATCCGCCCGGCCAACGCCGTAATCAGGTCGGCGATCGGGATCTTCGTCGCGCAGTAGTCTTCGCAGCGGTGGCAGCGCAGGCAGACCTTGGCCAGGTCCCGGGAGGCTTTAAGTCCATGGATCCAGGCCGTGAACAGCGTCCCGATGCCACCCATGTAAATGTGCGAATATTCCTCGCCGCCGATGATCTGATAGACGGGACAGACGTTGAGGCAGGCCGAGCATTTGACACAGCGCAGAGCCTCGCGGAACCGCGGATCGGCCAGCATCTCCGAGCGGTGATTATCGAGGAGGATGACGTATTGCGGACCGCGGTGCGGCCCGGCGATGAACGAGACATAGCTCGTGATCGTCTGGCCGGTGGCGTTCCGCGGCAGGAGCCGGAGAAGGGTCAGCGCATCGACGACGGTCGGCAGGACCTTTTCGATGCTGGCCAGGACGATGTGGACCGGCGGGATGGATGTCACCAGCCGCCCGTTGCCCTCGTTGGTCACCAGCATGATCACCCCGTTCTCGGCGATGAGGGCGTTCGCCCCGGTCAGGCCGGCCTGGGCGGCGAAGATCTCCTTGCGGATTTCGGCGCGGGCGATGCGGACGAGCGCGGGGATGTCGTCAGGGACGGGCCGGCCGGTCCTCGCCATAAAAAGCGCAGCCACGTCGCGCCGGGTCAGGTGAATGGCCGGCATGACCATGTGCGTCGGCCGCTCGGCGGCGAGCTGGACGATCCATTCGCCGAGGTCGGTCTCCCGCGCCTCGATGCCATGGCCGGCGAGGAAGCCGTTCAGACCGGTCTCCTCGCTGACCATGGACTTGCTCTTGACCATTGTCCGGACGCCGTGGTCCCGGCAGATCTTGAAGACCATGGCGTTTGCCTCGCCGCCGTCCCGCGCGCGGAGGACGATCCCCCCGTGGGCACGGGCCCGGTCCGCGAACCGGTCGAGAAGTTCGGCATTTTGGTCGAGCGAGCGGTCTTTCAGTTCCGCAAGCGCCGTCCGCAGGTCCTCGAAGTCATATCCTTCAAGAACGATCCGCCGCTTGGCCCGGTAGCTTTTAGAGAAGTCCTGCAGGATTTTTTTGAGGCCGGGGTCGATCTTTTTCATATGAGCAAAATGATCAATCTGGAGGGACCGTGGACGCCGATGGTCAGCTGACATTCGATGTCGGCGGTCCGGCTCGGCCCGGTGACGAGCGAGACTTGCGGCGAGGGAAGGCCGGTCCGGGACAGGTGTCCGGCGATCCGCGGCGCAAGCGCTTCCAGGTCGGGAACGATTTTCGCCTTCTCGAGAAGGCAGAGGCAGATCTCGGGAAGGGTCCAGACGTTCTTTTCGTCGTCCCCCAGATCGAAATGGACGAGCGTGCCGGTCTCGGCGACGCCGTGGTCCGCGGCGACCAGGCCGGCCTCGATCCAAAGGGACTCCGGCGCCAGCCGCGTCTCGAAATGGGGGAACGCTTCGGCGAATGGGCCGGCCGCTTTCAGGCCGGAGGAGATGAGCCCCGTTTCGATCTTATTCTCCCGAAAAAAAGTTTGGAGGAAATCCGCCGCGTCTTGGATCGTGCAGAATTGTTCGACCTCAGCCCCGGCCAGCTGAGCCTTGGCGATGAAATTTTCTACGTTTGCACTCATCATCATTAAGTAAATGCGGCGGGGGTGACACCGATCGGGCGCCCCAGCGTTCGAAGCGGATGGGACCCCCCGAAGGTGGGTGAGGAGCGAGAACGCTGGGGCTGATCGGTGGCAGGACCCGCGCCGCGTTCCTTAATCCTTACCACTTCTTCGCTTTCTTGGGTTCCATCTTCCGCAGGTCGAGTCCCTGCTCGAAAGCGCCGATCCGATAAAGGCAGATCTCGCGCAGCGAGGACGGATGGTGAAGGACCTCGGACAGCGATTGGCTCCCGACCGACCACACCCCTCCGCCCCGGACGACCACGAGCTTGTAATCGTGAAGCAGCCGGATGAGCGTTTCCGCGTCGGTCTTGGGCGGAACAACGGGAATGACCAGGTATAGGAAGCTCCCTTCGGCGTCGATCGGCACGATCCGGTCCGCCGGCGCGTCCTCCCCCGGATAGCGGAAATGGGCATAGGCCTCGGCCTCCGGCAGGTAGCAGTGCATCACGGTCTGAAAGTCGGTCTCGGCGTAGATCGTCTTGTGCAGGGCAAGCTCGGGGGGATCTGAAGAGTCGGGCCGCAGCGGGACCTTAAGCAGCGGGCCGCCGACGTCGCGGGGCATGGACGCCTTGGGAGCGTACAGCAGATCGCTTACGCCGCGGACCGACATCGACCCCGTATGGAACGGCGACAGCCACGACTCGAAGACGCGGGCCCCCGTTTTGTGGAATTCTTTGAGGATCTCGGACTCCTCGGGAAATTCGCTGAATTCGTCGCCTTCGACGGCATAGGGAACGGGTGGATAAGCGAAGAACGCGCCGGCGTCGGCCTTCATCCGGCGCCGGAGCTCTTCGACGTTCACATCCAGCGTTTTCGCCGCCCTGATGACCGCGCCGGCGTTATTGGCGACGCACTGGAGGAAGAAGGCCTCCTTCAGAGTCCGGCCCCGGGCAAACGTCCCGTGAGCCTGAATGACGGTCGCCGGATGATCGGCCAGGCGCTTGGGGATGAGATCGGCCATCTCGGGCGAACCGCTCGGCACGGCGATCCAATCCACGTGGACGTGATCGCCGAGATGATGAAAACCGAGAGGATCGATGGGCACGAAATCCGGCGGACGGTTGGGCTTGTCGGCGTCGTCGAGAGTGGCGATGGTCAAGTCTTTGGTATGGGCATGGATCGAGGCGCGGACGCCCTCGATGCTCAAGATGCGCTGATGGATGTCGGTCTCGGAGGAAGCCTTGTAATAGCCGTAATCCGTCTCCGTCGCCGAGAGAACACAGATCTGGCTCGGATCGAGGTCGCCCTTCTGCGATCCCGTGGCGGTGATGATGATCTGGTCCCCGCCCGACGCATCCAGGAGACGGATGGCCATGTTGCCGCTGTGGCTGTCCTGGATGTCGTAAGTCATCGAGGCCCGGCCGATGGACCGGAACAATTCAAGAATGTCCTCTCGGACCGTCCAAGAGCGGTGGATCATGATCTTCCCCTCCTGATCCCTAGCTCCCTGAGCGTGCTCTCCGTCGGCCGCCCATCCGCATCCCAGCCTCGGACGATATAGTAATCCCGCCGCATCCGTTCCTGGGCGTCGCGCGAAACGACCCGTTCCTCGCCGGCGACGACGATCGGGATCTCGCTGAACCGCGGCGGGAGGAGATCGTCCTCGACGCTCACGCCCGCCTCGACGTTGAACAAACGCTCCA
This sequence comes from Candidatus Aminicenantota bacterium, assembly GCA_026393865.1. Classification (GTDB taxonomy): domain Bacteria; phylum Acidobacteriota; class Aminicenantia; order Aminicenantales; family UBA4085; genus JAPKZI01. The sequence goes on along the minus strand of JAPKZI010000234.1, from coordinate 58,338 downwards.
GCGTCGCGATGCGATTGGCGATCTCTTCGAGCCTCGCTTCGGAGAAATCCAGGCCTGTCACCCCGGTCATCATCCGGGCCCAGGGCCCGACATCGAAAGCGAAGCCGGTGAAGCGGCAGACGCCCAGGCTGTCCTGGAGGATGCCCTTGTTTTGCATGGCGCGAACCGACAGGGGGGACTGGAGGAGGCTGAAGCGGGGGATCTCCTTGGTCCCGCCGAAGAAGGCCAGCGAGACCGCGTAACCGCCGCGCAGATGGCAGGCGCCGCTCGGCGAGGTCATGTAGCCGAGGGCCTGGGTGAACGAGGCACGAGGGTCGTAGCCGGGGATCTCGAGCCTTTTCACGGACATGGACAGGTCGGGCCGTCCGCACCGTTCGGCCAGGCGGAAGGAGCCCTCGGCGATGAGCGCGCCGGCGCCCCGGCGGACGGCCGTCTCGCGGGCGAGCGGCTCCAGCAGGGCGGCGTTCCCGAAGCGGAGGTCCAAGCCGCCGGCCTCCTCGGGCCGCAGACGGCCGCTCTCGAAAAGCTCCATGGCGCAGGCGACCGTGCCGCCGAAGCTCATCGTGTCGAGGCCGAGCTCGTTGCAGCGGTAGTTCGCCCGGGTGATCGCTTCGAGGTCATAGATGTCGCAGACGGCGCCCATCATGACCACGGTCTCATACTCCGGGCCCTCGCCCTTCTCGCTCGTGCCGTCCTCCGACTCGATCCGCGTGTGCCGCTGGCAGCCGATCGGACACAGGAAACAACCGCCGGCGCGTTCGAGCAAGGTCTTGGCCAGCCTCTCGCCGGAGATGGCCTCCAGGTTCTCCTCGACGTGCAGGCTGTCCTGGAAGTTCCGGTGCGGGAGCATGTTGATGACGTTGATCAATTCGACGAGCCCCGACGTCCCGAGCTCGCGTAAAAGGCGCTTGGTCACGGGCGCCTGCTTCATCAGGTAGAGCGCCTGGTCGTAGCCGGACTGATAGCGCTCCTTATCGTGGACCTGGATCTTGGCCTTGCCCGCGACGCGGATGGCCTTGAGGTTCTTGCTTCCCCAGACCGCCCCGGGGCCGCAGCGGCCGTAGACCCGGTTCCTGTCGTTGACGACGGCGGCGATCCGGACGAGGTTCTCGCCGGCCGGGCCGATGCACAGCACTTTAGGCCGGACGCCGGACTCGACATCCGCGGTCAGGGCGTCCGTCGTCTGGTGGGCGTCAAGACCCCAAAGCCGGTCCGCCGGCACGATTTCCGTCCGCTCGGGCGTGATGTCGATGAACACGGGCGACGGGGCGCGTCCTTTGACCAGGACTGCGTCATAGCCCGTGGCCTTGAACGCGGCGCCCCACGTCCCACCCGAGTTAGAGGTCCCGATGACGCCAGTGAGCGGGGATTTGAAGACCATGTGGCCGCGGCCGGCGGTCGGGGCGTTCGTCCCGATCAAAGGCGACGCGGCGATGACGAAGACATTCTCGGGGCCAAGGGGATCGACGAGCGGATCGACGGCGTCATAGAAGAGACGCGTGGCCAGGCCGCGACCCCCCAAATAATCGGCGATGAGGCCGGCCGCGAGCGGCCGGACGCGGGATTCACCCCTCGTCAGATCGATCTCGAGATAGCGGCCGTGAAAGCCGTAGAGGGGTTCAGGCATCTTGGCTTCTTACTTTAATCTTCGATTTAAAAGGATACTAAATCAGCGGCCTATTGACAAGGAGGAGGGCTCGGGGAAGAAGCTCGCTCCCTGGCGGAAATCTTGCCGCCTGCATCGTTCGGTTTTATCGGCGGCTGATACAAATGGTCGACGCGGCGACCAAAGACTTCGTCGCCGAGAAGGACGGTGAGGAAACGGCGTTAAGAACCCGAGTCGGGAGCGAAGCCGTTTTCCGATCTTGTCAACAGGACCCGCGACAAGGAGAGCGTTCGCCCGCTTCGAGCGAGCCTCATCCGCCGCCCATGAGGGGGAATATGGCCACGACATCGCCGCCCTTGAGCGCGGTCTCCAAGCCGGTCGAAGCCTGGAGGGCCGCTCCGTTGATCATGACCACGAGGTGAGGTTGGAGCTCGTCGCCGGCGAAGATCCCGGCCCGGCGGGCGGGCGTATCAGCCAGGATCTCGAGAACCGAGCGGAGGGACGAACCGGGGGGCGCGTTCAGATCTTTTTCTTTTGTCCCGAACATCTCCCGGAAATAGGCGAAGAATTTGATCTTGACGGAGAACCCGCCTGCGCCCCGCAGAAGATTCGAAAGCTCCGGCCAGTCCTTCTTTTCAAAGACACTCACCTGAACCCGGGCGAAGAGGATCCGGAATTGCTCTAACAGGCTTTCCCTGACGACGACCAAAGACCTCCGCTGTTCATCGAACAGCACGTCTTTGAGAGCGTGCCAGAAACCCCGGCCTTCGAGCTCGAGAAGGCCGATCTCGTCCACGATCAGAAGTTCGCCGGCCCGGCTCCGCCGGATGATCTCGTTCGCCTTGGCCAACCCTGCGGGAAGCATGACGTAAGGTCCGACCCTCTGGGCCTCTCCGGGACCCGTCCGCCGGAGGAACGGCTGGGACTGACCGTCTCGAATTCCGAACAGATCATATCCCCCGATTTCTCCGCCCATCATCACTCTCAGGCTCAGAAATCCGTCGAGAGGCATGCCCGAGGCGCGCAGTTCATCGACCAGTCCGCGGAGGAACGTCGTTTTCCCGGACCCAACCGCTCCCGTCAAGATGAAGATCATGAATTAAAGATACGGGAGGACGAAGCGAAAGTCAAAACCGGGGCCGACCCCGTCGCCGCGGCCTTTCCTTTGTCCAAGCTTACCTGATGACGATTCGGGATTGGCCGGTGGTCAGGTTGACGCTCCCGCCGGTAGCGCCCGTGGCCATCACGCTGGAGACGGTGATAAAACCTTCGCCCGGCTCCATCGATTCGAAGAGAAGAGTCGCCAGGGTCCCTCCGCCCTTGATGCCTTTTCCGGTCCCCGGGCTGGAGAACCCGATTGTGCAAGCGCCCGAGGCGTTGTCGATGTTCTTGAGGAACGGCGCCTTCTCGCCGGACTGCCGCGTCAGCCCGCCCTCGGCCACGTCCTTGAGGTTCATCAGCTTGGAATTGTAATTGATGACCAGGGACATGTTGCCGATCTCCTGGTCGGTGTTGAGATTGACCGAGATCCGGAATTCGATTTTGGGCCGCAGCTCGAAATTGACCGGGCTGAGCGAGACCTGGTTCGCCCCCCTCGCCTGCGGCCGCATCGACTGCAGCGCCCGCTCCGCGCCCCGCATGTCGAGCTCGCGGTCGAGGATGTCCGCTTCGAACATGCCTCCCACGCCGGCGGCCGCCACCGGCTCATCCACATCCACCCAGAGAGGCTTGCTGTCGTCCGGGCTCATGGGGATGCTGCGGATGATATAGGGCGTGATCATGAGGATGACATCGGTCTGCTCGAGGGACGAGTCTTCCGCGCCGAAGAGCCGGCCCAGCAAAGGAAGGTCCTTGAGCCAGGGGATGCCCTTGAGGGCTTTTCTCTCTTCGTCCCGCAGCAACCCGGCGATGAGGTTCGTCTCGCCGTCCCGGAGGCGGAGTTTGTTCTTGACCTCCCGGGTGTTGATGATCGGAATGTCGGCGTAGCCCTTGCCCCCGATCGAGGTGACCTTCAGCTCGAGTTCGAGCGTCACTTCCCTCTCTTGATGGACCGTCGGCTTGATCTTGATCTCGATGCCGACGTCCTGCTGTTCGAAGTTCGTCAGCGGCTGCGAGGCGTAGCCGCCCGCCGCGAACGGCGAGAACGTCGTCCGCGGGATGGGGATCTTCTGACCGACGAGGTGCCGCATGTCCTCGTCCGAGAGGCCGCGGAGGCGCGGCTGGGCGATGACCTTGGTGTCCGTGTCCGACTCCAGGAACTGGAGGAACGAGACGGGCAGGCTGATCGAAAAATTTTCGGCTTTGGAGAAATCGAGGCCTTTCAGGTTGAACCAGCCCGAGGTCGAGGTCGTGTCCGTGGTCGTACCGGTCGACGTCGGCGGAGCGCCGTATCGGAGGCCGATCGTGTTCTGGTCGAAGCTGACCCCCAGCTGCCTGAGCTTGAGCCGCGAGACCTCCATGATCTCCAGGTCGATGACGACCTCGCCCTTGGGCTTGTCCCAGAGCCGGATGAGCTTTTCGGCCAGTTCCACCTCCTGCGGCGTCCCCCGGATGGTCAGGGTGTTGAGGGTCTTGTCGGCGATGATGGAGGGGACCTTGGTCGCCGAGCGAAGCATCGTCGAGAGCGAGCCCAGCATCTCCTGGGCGCCGACATTGGAGATATAGAAGGTCCTGATGCAGTTGACCTCGTACTGCATCCTCTTCATCTGCTGGTCGGGGATGATCATCACCGTCCGCTCGTCGAGGATCCGGTAGAAGTTCTTCGTCGCCACGCAGAGAGAGCGGATGGCTTTCTCGACTGTCATGTTGGTCAGGTCCGTGGTGAAGGGGATGTCGCGGAACTGCTCGTCGAAGACGAGGCTGATGCCGGCCGTTTTTCCGAGAGCGAGGAAGATCGACTTGAGGCTTGTCTCGACGGGGAACTTGAGCATCAGGCTCTCTTCCTTGGATTTGAGCTTGATGGGGAACTCGATCTTCTCCGACTTGGGCGCCGCCTCTTTGGGGGCTTCCGCGACCGCCGCCTGGGCCTCCCTGACGATGGCCGTGTCCCGCGGATTGTAGAAAACGGCTTTGGCGTAGGCGGCCTTGGCCTCTTCCTTCTTGCCGAGGGCGGCGTACCGGCGCCCCTCCTGGAGATGATAGAGGCTGGCCGAGAATTTGGCCCGGTCCAAGGCCAGACGGTAGACAGACTCCTTGGGGTTCTCCAGGCTGGCCTTTTCGTAATACTGGATGGCCTCGTCCCACTTCTTGTTCATCTCGGACTGCGTGCCCAACCGGTACTGCGAGCTGAGGCCCGCGCAAGCCCACGCCCCCAGGGCTAGGACAATCACGAGAGCGATCTTCTTCATTTCCGTTCTCCTTCTAGGGGGAGCGTCCGCGAGGCCCCGTCCGATCCCTGGATTTCGACCCCCTCGGCCGTGATCTTGACGACCTTCCAGATCGGGCCGAGCATGTCCCCTTCCTCCAAGGCCACGGCCTGGTTCTCATAAAGAATGATGGCGGTGATCCTTTTCTTGCCCCGGATGTATCCGACGTAGCGCGCGTTGAACGACGCTTCCTGCGATTCCATGGCCGCGGCCTCGGCCACAGTTGGGAGCGGGGGCCGCTTGTCCATCATGGTCCCCATCGGCATTCCCATCGGGCCGGACTGACTCTGCGGGATGAAAATATCCCGCTTCACCGCGGCACTTGGCCGCTCCTTGTTTTGAAGCAAGTCCATCCGGATCAACGAGATCGTCGGGGCGGCTTTTTTGTCGGCCGGGCCCGCTTTGTCCTGGGCCGGCGAGGCGGCCGCCGCGACCACGGCAAAGGCCAAAAGCCATGAGATGTTCCTAGTTTTCATAGTATCCCGCCAAGCTGATCTTGACCTCGAGCAGGCCGGGCTGCTTCCCGATGCTTTGAAAATCGATCTTCTCCACATGGAGGAACCGGGGATGCCGCTCGATCGTGTCCAGCAGCCGTTTGAGCATCATGTAGTTGCCCGTGAAACGGAAATCGACGGAGACCTTCTGGATACTGTCCTTGACGAACTCGGTATAGCCGTAAGCGATATCCGAGACGGGGATCCCCGCCTCGTCGAAGATCTGTTGGAGTGTCAGGCGCAGATCCTGAGTGATCTTCTTGCCCTCGAAAAAACGGCCGGCCCGAAGCGCGGCCATGTCCTTCTGGGCGTCCATCCAGCCCTGCCATTCCTTCCTGACCTCGTTCCGGGTCCGGCTGAGGATTTGGTAGGCCTGTTCCATCGTCTGGAGTTCGGCCGCGGCCCGGCTCGCCGAGCGATGTTCCCGGATGGAGGCGAAGAGGAGCAGGAGAGCCCCCGCTCCAAGGACGGCGCCGACCACGGCCGCCGCCCGGCGCTCCTTCAGGTTCAACAGGTTAAATAGCTCTTTCATGGGTCAGAAGGATCTCCGAAATCAATTGCCCGTCCTGGGAGGACTCGTTCTTCACCGAGATGTTCTTGAAGCCCAGGGCGTTCAGTTTCTGGATAAGGGCGAGAAGATCGTTGAGGTTTTGGGAGACGACCTTGAATCGCAGTTCGATCTTCCCCTCGACGGCCTGGACCGGGATGATCGACGAAATGAAACTCCCGGCCGGAAGGGCCTCCTCGAGCCTCGAGAAGAAATCGACCCAGGAAAACGTCTTGGCCAGGATGATGCCGTTGATCGAGCCGAGCAGGTCCTTATTTTTTTTCGAGAGATCGCGGACCTGCAGGCTCCAGTCGTCCTTTTCCTTCTGCGCCGTCCGGGTCAAACCCGTCATCCGGTCCAGGGAGTCGCGGAGGGCCGCTTCCCGCGAGCGGCTTTTGGCTGCGGACAGCAGCGTCAGGGCGGCCACGAGCAGAAAAATCCCGGCGGCCGAGGCCAGGAGGGCGAAAAAGAAACGGCGGTTGCGGAGGGGATGGCTGGCCAGGTTCACCTTCGCCTTCTTGCCGTTCATCGCAGCACCTGCCCGATCAAAGGAGAAAGAACCTGCCGGTCCCGGAAGGTCAGCGGCCAGGGGCTCGAGAATTCGGCGAAGGCCAGGGGCGACAGGCGCTCTTTCAGAGCGGCCAGGGTTTCATCCTCCGTGCCTTCGACGGCCGACCGGACCCAGACCGAGGAGATCCCTTTCTTCTCCCGGTCTTCGAGGAAACGGACCGTATTGTCGATCTCGTTGGCCACCTGGTCCATCTTCCGGTCGGAGCTCATCGGACTCTGGGCGTCCTGGAGGAACGGTTTGAACCGGTAAAGAGAGACCTCTCCGTCGAGGACGGCGAGCAGGCCGAGGGCGTCCTCTTCGATGTTGACGATTATGGCGTGGCCGGGCGGCTCGAGGCGGACAAGGCTCAGAAGATTGAGCACGGGAACGCCGACGGTCCTGATCTTCAGCCCGAGACGGCCGAACAGGCTTTCGTATTCCCGGACCACGTCCGTCCGGGCCAGGGCGAGAAGGACCTTGGCCTGGCCGTTCGATCTGAGGACGTCGTAGGAGAGCCGCATGTCCCCGGGCTTGAACGGGACGAGCTTGTTGAGCCTCCAGCGCAGGATCTCCTCGCGTTCGGCCATCGACGATGGAAGCCCTTCGAACGTCAGGATGAACACCCGGAGGCAGGCTTCGGGAAGGAGCAGGGAGACGGCGCCGCCGACCGGGCCGAGCTTGAAGGCCGCCTCGCGGACGGCCTTTTCCAGCCCGGCCGGATCGGTGATGTTGGTCTTGTCGAAGGAGGGATCGAGGACGCCGGCCGGGAGCGGCCGGACGATATGGGAGGTGATCTTTTTCTCTTTCTTCGAGTAATGAACGCCGCTGAGATAGGTCCGGGCCAGCTGGTAGGCGTCCGGCGGGTAGATCGGCTCGTGGAAAAAATTCGCCAAGCGGTCGAACAGCGCGGCCATCGTTTATTCCACGAACGTCACTTTGTTCAGCTCCTTCAGGCTGGTCACGCCCTGAAGAACCTTCTGGATCCCGACCTCGCGGAGAAAGGTCATGCCCTCGGACTTGGCCCGTTTCCGGACCTCGGAGAGGGGTTTCCGTACCAGGATCATTTCCCGGATGTCGTCGGACAGCTCGAGGACCTCGGCGATTGCCGTCCGGCCCTGATAGCCTTTGAAGTTGCACTCCGGGCAGCCCCGGGTCTCGTAAAACACCCGCGTCCGATGGACGCCGGGATCGAGCCCGGACTCTCGGAGCTGGGCGTCATCGTAGGTCACGGCGGTCTTGCATTTTGGGCACAGGACGCGGACGAGCCGCTGGGCCAGGATGCAGTTGAGGGCCGAGATGAAGCTGTAGGGGTCCACCTGCATGTGAAGGAACCGACCGATGACGTCGAAGACGTTGTTGGCGTGGACGGTGGTGAAGACGAGGTGGCCGGTCAGGGCGGGCTGGATGGCGATCTGGGCCGTCTCGGGATCGCGGATCTCGCCGACCATGATCTTGTCCGGATCGTGGCGGAGGATGGATCGCAGCCCGCGGGCGAAGGTCAGGCCCTTCTTCTCGTTGACCGGGACCTGGGTGATGCCGTCGACCTGGTATTCGACCGGGTCCTCGATGGTGATGATCTTGTCCTCGGGCGAGCGAATCTCGGTCAGCGCCGCGTAGAGCGTCGTCGTCTTGCCGCTGCCCGTCGGTCCGGTGACGAGGACCATGCCGTAGGGCTGGGTGATGTAGCGGCGGAACTTTCTCAGGACCTCGTCTGAGAACCCGAGCAGGTCGAGCTTGAGCTCGGAGATGGCCTCCGTGATCATCTCCTTGTCCAGGATGCGGATGACCGCGTCCTCGCCGTAGATGCTGGGCATGATCGAGACGCGGAAGTCGATCGTCTTGTCCTTGATCCTCAGCCGGAACCGACCGTCCTGGGGGACGCGGCGCTCGGCGATGTCGAGGTCCGACATGACCTTGACCCGGGAAATGATGGGGGAGTTGAACTTCTTGTCGATCGGCTCCATGGCCTCGCTGAGGACGCCGTCGATGCGATACTTGATCAGGACGTTCTCGTCCTTCGACTCGATGTGGACGTCGCTGGCCCGCTTCTGGACGGCGGTGAAGATGATGGTGTTGACGAGCTTGATGATCGAGCCGTCCTGGTCGGCGAGCTTCTCGATCGAGATGACCTCCTCCTCCTCGCCGCCGTCTTTTTCCACGACCTGCATGATGAAGCCCTCGGTGGCGTCCCGGAGGACCTGGAGGGCGGTCTCGCTCTTGCGCAGGGCCTCGTGGATGACGCGCTTGGGCGCGGCGTGGACCTCGACCTTCTTGCCGATCAGCGCCTCGATGGCGTCGATGGTGGCGATGTCCGAGGGATCGGCGATGGCGATCTTCAGGACGCTGTCGTCCGTGCTTAAAGGAATGAAATTCGAGCGGTAGAGGAAGTCGGGCGGGAAGGATTGGACGAGCGCCCGGTCGATCGGCGCCGTGGCCAGATCGATGTACGGGACGCGGTACCGCTCGGCCAGTTTCCGGACCTCTTTCTCTTCCGAAAGCTGGATCTTTTGGGGTTCCTGTTTGTCCATGTTATCGGGCGACCTTGATGATATTGAAGATGGGCACGTAGACGGAGAGAAGCATGAGCGCCACGAGCACCCCCATAAAGATGATGGTAATGGGCTCGATGAGCGAGACGAACGTGTCGATCCGGCTCTGGATGCTTTCGTCGTAGACGTCGGCCACTTCCTTCAGCATGCCCCCGAGATTGGCCGAGGTCTCGCCGATCCGGACCATGTCGAGCGACAGGGGTGGGAAGATGCCGGTTTTCGTCAGCGCTTCGGACAGGCTTTCGCCGTTCTTGATGCTGGCCGGAAGCGTCGCCGTCCGGGCCGTGAGGAACTTGTTGGGCATGGCCTGCGAGGCCAGCCCGACGCCGCTCAAGAGGGGGACGCCGGCCTGGAGAAGGAGCGACAGGGTGCGGGAGAAGAGAGAGACGGCCGACTCGGTCCAGATGACGCGGCCGAGGGGGATCTTGAGCTTCTTCTCCTCAAGCCAAAGGTGGGCCCGCTCGTTCCTTCTCATCTGGATATAACCGAGGACGAGCAGGGCGGTCAGGGCGATCCAGAGCGACCAGTGACCCCGGATGAACTTCGAAAAGTCCATCAGCATCGTCGTGAGGAGCGGCAGCTGCGCCTCGAAATCGCGGTAAAAATCGGCGAAATTGGGCAGGACAAAATTGATCAGGATGGCCAGCAGCGCAAGGGAGAAGACCAGGAGCATGGTCGGGTAGGTGAGCGCCGAACGGATCCGGGCCTTCGTCCGGGCGACGACCTTGGCGTACTGATTGAACTGGCTGATGGTTTCGGGCAAGTTGCCGCTCTGTTCACCGGCCATGAGGGCGGCCGTGTAAATCTTCGAGAACCGCTTTTCGAACGGGGCGAATGATTCCGAGAGAGACTTGCCGTGGCGGATATCGTTTTCGACCTTGCGCAGGACTTCCTTGAGATAGAGGTTCTTGACCCGGTTGGCGATGACCTCGATGCTGCGCAGGACCGGATACCCCGCCCGGATCAGGGCCATGAGCTCCTGGTTGAACATGATGAAATCGCGGTCCTTGATCTTCTTTTTCGAGGACAGCGAGGACAGCCGCTGCTTCCTCCAATCTTTTTTGACGGACAGGACGCAGAAGCCCTCGGCTTCGAAATGCCGGCGGCATTCGTCGAGCGTCGTGGCCAAATAGGATTCGGTCACAACGCGGCCGTCTTCGGCGGCCAAGCGGCAGAAATAATAGGGCATGGCCTCGCTTCTGTCCTCGCCTCATGATCCATCCTCAGCCGCGTCATGTCCCCGCTGAAAATCTTCGCTGAGTATGGGCCATCTATATAGGGTATTATCGAAATTTTGTCAAATAGGTTAAGGAAGGTTAGAAAAGGGAGAGGAGATTGACAAACGGGGAGGGGCGATATATGTTTAAGAAAAATGAAGGATCAAAGAACCGGGCGGAGGAGATTCCTGAGCCTGTCGTTCCTTTTTCTCGCTTTCTCCTTAAATTCGCCGGGCCTCCATCCCCTCCCTCAGAGCGAACCTCCGAAAAAGGCCGTATCCGATTATATGAACGCGATCATCCAGAGGAACACGAAACCGCTGGGTCTAAAAGACAATCCGATCTTGACCCGTCTCAACAAACAACCCCGCATCAGCTGGGCCGTCCGGGCGGTCGCCCGGCATATCCTTGACTGAGCCCAAGGACATATATTTTTTGCGAAGAGGATTCAATTTTTTGGATTCCCGGCGTAAAGGTCTTATAATAAGCTTTTCATGAGAAAAAAGGCAGCCTGGCTCCTGGTCCCCTTGACGGCCCTTTTCGTCCTGGGGGGGCTCAATATCTATCGCAAGATCGGCTGGAAGGAGCCGACGGACGGCGTCGTCTGGGAGAGCAAGGCGGGCGGCCTGACGGCGGTCAAGGTCGACCCCAACGGGCCGGCCTATATCTATGCGGGGATCAAGAAGGGCGACGTCCTCTTCTCCATCAACAACAACCGGATCAGCAATGAAATCGAGCTGGTCAAGAACCTCTGGGAGGCGGCGAACTCCGGCCAGATGGTCGCTTACCAGATCAACCGTCAGGGCGAGATCTTCTTCCCGTCCCTGACCTTGATCCAGAAGGGCGTCAGCCTCTACTACTTTTACCTGGCCTTGATCGGGCTGACGACGCTCATCATCGGCCTGATCGTCTTTTTCAATTCGGCCAAACCCTATGCCGTCCCCAATATCTTTTTCTATTTCCTTTCGATCATCCTCTATTCCTTCTACATCTTCTCACCGACGGGCGAGCTCGACCTCCTCGACAGCGTCTTCTTCTGGCTGGACAAGGTCTCGTTCCTCGCCTTCCCCCCGCTCCTGCTACACTATTTTCTGATCTTTCCCCAGCGCAAGAAGTTCCTGAAAGACCGGCCGACCGCCATCTATCTGTTCTACGCGCCGGCCGTCCTTCTCCTCCTGGCCAAGGTCCTCCTGCACCTGCCGTATCTCAGCGGCCTGGACAACAACCTTATCCTCCGGGCCTACGGGACGCTGGAGAAAGCGGACCTCTTCCATTTCGCTCTGTTCACCTTCATCACCCTGGCCACGATCTCGGACAGCTACTTCCGCCATTCCAGTTTCCTGGTCCGCAAGCAGCTCAAGTGGATCGTCTACGGCCTCGGCGCCGGCGTTATTCCCTTCACCCTGCTCTACGTGATCCCCTTTCTGGTCGGGAGCGCCCCGACCCAGGTGGCCGAACTGACCGTCCTGCTCCAGGCCTTCATCCCCATCTCGTTCGCCTATTCCATCTCCCGCTACAAGCTGATGGACATCGAGGTCATCCTCAAAAAGGCCGCGACACTCATCGTTTCGTATTTCGTCCTGGCCCTCCTCTATCTCGCCGTCGGGACCCAGATCAGGTTCTTCTCGGAGAACAAGCTGAAGCCGCTTCTGCTCTGGATTCTGGCCATCGTCCTGGGCGCGACGCTGTTCACGCCGATCAAGAAGCTGTTCCAATCGCTCTTCGACCGCGTTTTCTATAAGCGCAGCTATCAATACCGGAAGACCCTTCTCTCGATCAGCAAGGAGCTCAGCCGCGAGCGGAACCTGGAGAACCTGTCCAAATCGATGCTGGAGCTCACCGCCAACGCTCTCTCGCTGCGGAACATCGCCCTGCTCCTGCCCGTCGAGAACGAGCCCCGCGCCTTCTCCATCTTCAGCTCCCGGGGGGAATTCGCCGCCCTGCCCGGCCGATTGGCCATCTCCCCGGAGCTCTTCGAAGACCTGACGACCAACAACTCGCTCTCCCTGTATTCCCTGAGCGAGAAACGGGAGCTTCAGGAAAAGTTCGAGGACCTCAGGACACTGGGATTCGAGCACATCCTCGCCCTTAAGGTCGAGGACAAGATGACCGGCTGTCTGGCCATGGGCAAGAAAACAGACGCCACGTTCCTCACCAGGGAGGACTGGGAGCTGCTGACAACGATCTCCTCGCCCCTGGCCCTGGCCCTGGAGAACGCCACCCTATATAATCAGGCCGGCCTCCGCGCCCAGGAGCTCGAGCGGTTGAAGGACTACAGCGAGAATATCATCGAGAGCCTGCCCGTCGGGGTGGCCGTCCTCGATCAGAAAGGCCGGGTCATCGGCTGGAACCGGGTCCTCGAAGAGGCGTTCGCCAAGAAAAAGGAGGACATCCTCGGCGAGACCCTGCTCAGGATCCTGGGGCCCGAGAATTTCGCCGCCGTCTACCCGCCCGATACCCAGCAGGATTTTCATCTCATGAGCGAGATCCGCCTCGACCTGCCTTCGGGAGACAAGAGGATCTTCGACATCGCCAAGACGCCCCTCCTGGACAATCGCCTCAATCCGTACGGCACGGTCATTGTCTTCGAGGACATCACGGACAAGATCAACCTCCAGCAGCAGCTCGTCACCTCCGAGAAGCTGGCCTCCATCGGGCTGCTCTCGGCCGGCGTGGCCCACGAGATCAACACGCCGCTGACGGGCATCTCGAGCTACGTCCAGATACTCCAAAAAAAGATCACCGACGTCCATTTCGCCCGGATCCTGGAGAAGATCGAGACGCAGACCGACCGCGTCTCCCGGATCATCAAGAACCTGCTGAGCTTCGCCCGCAATCCCTCCGACCTCGCCTTCCACCGCGTCAACCTCAAGGAGAACCTCCAGGAGATCATCTCCCTCATCGATTACAAATTGAAGACCATGAACATCCGCCTGGAGCTGGTCCTGGCGCCTGTGAAGCCCATCTGGGCCCAGGGTGAGCGGCTCCAGCAGGTGTTCATCAACATCATCCTGAACGCCATCGACGCCATGCCCCAGGGCGGCACGCTCAGGATCGAGCTGGCCGAGATCGGCATCGACGCCGTGATCCGGATCTCGGACACCGGTCACGGGATCAAGGAACAGCATCTGCCTCACATCTTCGACCCGTTCTTCACGACCAAGGGCGTGGGAAAAGGGACGGGCCTGGGGCTGTCCATCAGCTACGCCATCGTCAAGGAGCACGAGGGCCGCCTCAGCGTCGAGAGCGAGGTGGGCAAGGGCACGAGTTTCATCATCGTCATTCCCGAGGACCTCGACGACCGGAAGCTCGGCCAGGCCAAAGCCGAGAAAACCAAATCCTGAGAAAGCGGGACCCATGAGCAGCCAAGGTTTGATCCATATCATCGACGACGAACCCGTCATCCACGACATCCTCACCCAGCTCCTGACCTCGGAGGGATACGATGTCGAGATCTCCGCCTCGGGCGAGGAGGCGCTCGAGAAATACGCCTCTCAGCGGTTCGACCTCGTCCTCCTCGACCTGCTGATGCCGGGCATGGACGGCATCGAGGTGCTCCGGGCCATCAAACGAATCCAGCCCCAGGCGGTCGTCGTCATCATCACCGCCTATGCCTCGGTCGAATCGGCCATCGAGGCCATGAAGATCGGCGCCTTCGATTACGTCCAAAAGCCCTTCAAACACGAGGAGCTCCTGCTGATCGTCGCCCGGGCCCTCGAGCACAAGAACCTCCGGGAGGAGAACCTCCGCCTCCGCGACGAGCTCAAGCGAAAGTTCAGCTTCGGGAACATCATCGGCAAGAGCCAGGTCATGATAAACGTTTTCGATCTGGTCAAGGCCGCCGCGCCGACGCGAAGCACGATCCTCGTCCAGGGAGAGAGCGGAACGGGCAAGGAGCTCGTCGCCCGGGCCATCCACGAGAACTCGAACCGGGCCGGCTTCCCGTTCATCGTCGTCAACAGCGGGTCGCTCCCGCCCGACCTGCTCGAGAGCCACCTCTTCGGCCACGTCAAGGGCGCCTTCACCGGCGCGGTGAGCGAGAAGCAGGGCCTGTTCGAGGCGGCCGACAAAGGGACGATCTTCTTCGACGAGATCTCCTCGATCGGGCTGGAGACGCAGGCCAAGCTCCTGCGGGTCATGCAGGACCGGGAGTTCATGCGCCTGGGCGGGATCAAGACCCTCAGGGTCGACGTCCGGATCATCGCCGCGACCAACACCGATCTCGAGGAGCTCATTCGGCAGAAGGCGTTCCGCAAGGACCTCTACTATCGGTTGAACGTCATCAAGATCGAGCTCCCTCCTCTGCGCGAGAGGAAGGAGGACATCCCCCTCCTCGTCAAGCATTTCCTGGCGATCTACGCCAAGGAGAACGAAAAGGAGATCGACGGCGTCTCCGAGGACGTCCTGGAGATCCTGGAGAAGAACGCCTGGCCCGGGAACGTCCGCGAGCTGGAGAACCTCATCGAGCGGGCCGTCGTGTTCGCCAAGTCCAGGACGATCACGCGCGACAACCTGCCCGAGATCCTGTTGTCGCCGGCGAAGAAAGAGGGCGATATCGCCGGCGAGGGATTGAACCTGCGCGATCAGACGCTCGCCTTCCAGAAGCGGCTCATCGAAACGGCCCTCAAGAAGGCCAAGGGGATCCAGAAGACTGCGGCCCTGATGCTGGACGTGAAGCCGACGACGCTCAACGAGATGATCAAACGGCTCGGGATCGACGCCGGCGAATTCTAGGCCGAGGCTCGAGGGATTTTCGATTCCTGGAGAATCGGCCGGGGTGAGATGAGAACAATGACGATCCTGACCGTCGTCCTCTCCTTCTCGGTCCTGGCCTGCTTCGTGTCCCAGACGCCCGTCTCTCTATCGGACCGGCCGCTCCATCACACGAAGAACGGATTCAAGAATCTCTACGAGGTGCCCGAGCGCCGCGGCTTCGGCAGCGTTCTCCGCTGGCTGTTGGGTTTTGGGCCCAAGGAGATCCCGCCCATCCCTCCGGACCAGGTTCCGCCCTATGCGCCGGAGATCGTCCCTCCCGATCTGAACCTTATCCGCCATCCGGATCCGGCGAAGATCCAACTCACCTGGATCGGCCACTCGTGCTTTTTGATCCAAGTCGGCGGGCTCAACATCCTGACCGATCCCGTCTTCAGCGACCGGATCTCGCCCGTGTCTTTCGCCGGGCCCAAGCGGAAAGCGCCGCCGGGCATCCCCTTCCACGATCTGCCGCGTATCGACGCGGTTCTCATCAGCCATAACCACTACGACCACCTGGACAAGTCGACGATAAAGAATTTGGGGAACAAACCCCGCTATTTCGTCCCGCTCGGGCTCCAAGGCTGGTTCGCGGCGCTGAGGATCAGCCGGGTCTCCCAGCTGGATTGGGGACAGACCTCTTTCATAGACGATGTCCTCTTTCACGCCGTCGCCGCCCAGCATTTCTCCGGCCGCGGGCCGTTCTCGTTCGACCATGAGCTGTGGGCAGGGTGGGTGATCGAAACAAAACAGGGAAATATCTGCTTCGCCGGGGACTCGGGGTACGCCCCCCATTTCAAGGAGATCGGGAGCCGATTCGGCCCAATCCGATTGGCTCTCCTCCCTCTGGGCGCCTATCGCCCGCGGTGGTTCATGCGCCCCATGCACATGGATCCGGTGGAGGCGGTGCTCGCCCACCGGGATCTCGGCTCAGCCCTTTCCATCGGTATGCATTGGGGAACATTCAAGCAGACCGAGGAACCTCTCGGCGAGCCGCCGCTCTATCTGCGCCGGGCGGTAAAGGAGGCGGGCTTGCGGCCGGAGGAGTTCCTGGTCATGAAGTTCGGCCAGACCCTGGTCCTGGATCGCCGCTGATCATCCGTTTGAAGTCTGGTCCGCGACTCCCGTTCAATCCTTCGGACGCACAAAGACCGTCGGATTTTCCCAGCGGAGGATGGCCGTTAAAACATCCTGGGGAGATCGGCCGGCTTTAAGCGTCTGGAAGAGTTGTCGGTTTTGGGCGGCCCGGCTGGCCCAGCCTAAAAGTTTGACCTGCATATCTGGAGTATCGGCCGGCGAGAGAATGAGAAAGACGATCTCGATCGGCTTTTCCGTCGAGACGTCGGATACGCCCCGTTTCGTCAATCCCACGGCGACGACCGGCGCGGACAAGCCCGCGACGCGGACGTGCGGGAACGCCGCTCCCTCGTTGAAAAAGGTCGACCCCTGGGCCTCTCTTTTCATGATATCGCCGAACAAGCCCTCCGCGTCCTCGATCCGGTTCTCGTCCACGGCGGCCGCCGCCAGTGTTCTCAGGACGTCCTCTTTGCGGATCGGTCCATCCCAGATCACGATGCGGCGCGCGGATAGGCAGGCGCTCAGGCGAAGAACCTCTGCGAACGGGCTCCCGCGGGTTCTATCCGGCTCCGCCGGACCCTCGTTATCCGGCATCTCCATGGCCGTCCGGGTGGAGGGCGGAGGCATATCCCCGCACGTATCGAGAACGATCACCGTCATTCCTTCGGCGTTCTTGAGGAGCGTCTCGACGACGGCCTTGTTCCGGCCGAACCTTTTCCAGAACGGCTTCGGCCGGGACCTCCCGGCGACGATATGACCCACGCGATATTCCTGGGCGAAGCGAAGGACGGTATCGGCGATATCCTCGCCCTTGTACGTGAACACGACGGCGCCCAGCTGCTTGGCCAGGGTTAGCGCGTCCGAGAGGAAGCGTTGGGTTTGAGCGTCGATGACCGTGGCTTCTTCCGACGGTGTCTGGACATAAACGGCATACCAATTCCGGTTGAGCTTCCCGGCCAAGCGCGATCCGTAGCGCAGCAGTTTCTCGCTGTTGGGACCGTGCGCGCTCAAGCAGACCATGATCTGGTCCGCCGTGCTCTGCCCATCGTCCTGCGTCTCGCGCCGCCGGAGATCGATCTGCGAGGCGAGTTCGCGGAGGGTGAGCTCCCTGAGCTTTTCCAGATTGGAGGGGACGAAGAAATGAGCCAGGGCGGTCCCGATGCGGTCGGCCGAGTAGATCTTGCCCTCCTCCAACCGTTTCCGGAGGTCCTCGGTCGCCAGATCGACATCGACGATCTGGTCCGCCTCGGCCAGGACCGAATCCGGCAGGCGCTCGCGGACTTTGACGCCCACAGCCTGTTCCACGACGTTGTAGAGGCTCTCCAGATGCTGGACGTTCAGCGTGGTGATGACATGGATTCCCGTTGCCAGAATATCTTGAACATCCTCGTATCGTTTCGCGTTCCGGCTGCCCGGAACGTTGGGATGGGCGAGCTCGTCGATAAGAGCCACCTGCGGTTTGCGGGCCAACACAGCCTCTATGTCCATTTCGTCCACGGCTATGCCGTGATATTCCTGCCGGCGGCGAGGAACGACCTCCAGGCCTTCAGCCAAACCGGCGATAGCGGACCGGCCGTGCGTCTCGAGCAGCCCGATGACGACATCGATGCCTTCGTTCTTCAGCCGATGGCCTTCTTGAAGCATTTGATAGGTCTTGCCCACGCCGGCGCAGTACCCGAGATAGACTTTCAGCCGCCCGCGCTGCGAGCGGCGAATCATCTGGAGAAAGGCGCCGGCCCTATCGTCCGCCATCATGAACTCCGTCCAGGGCTAGGTTTAATTTCAGGACATTCACCCGAGGCTGTCCCAGGAAGCCCAGGTCCCGGCCTTCGGCGCAGGCTTCGATCCGCTTGCGCACAGCTTCTTCGGACAGGCCCCGCGCTGCAACCACTCGAGGAGCCTGCAAGAACGCATTCGCCAAGGAAATGTGGGGGTCGAGTCCGCTTGCCGAAGCGGTGACCGCGTCGGCGGGCACGAGGACGTCCGCGGCAAGATTGTTTTCGGCCCGGTATGCCGCGACGCGCCGGCGGACCGCCTCGATCAATTCCCGCGACGTGGGACCGAGATTGCTGCCACCGGAACGAAGGGCGTCATAACCCCGGCCGGCGGCCGAAGGCCGCGGATGAAAATAGGCTGGACCCGAGAAATCCCGGCCGATGAGGCTCGATCCCACGACCTGTCCCTGCCGAAGGACCAGCGAACCATTGGCCTTGGCCGGGAACAATCCCTGGTTCAAGACCCAGACGGCAAGAGGATAGAAGCCGCCCAACAGGACGGCCAAGGAAATGACCGCCGCCGCCGAGGTCCGTATCTCCGATATCCAGTCCTTCATTATCCAGGGCCTCTTTCCATTTTATATAAGATGGAGCGCATTCACTACCATGTCCACCAGTTTGATCCCGGCAAATGGAGCAAGGAGACCGCCGAGGCCGTAAATCAGGAGATTCCGTTTGAGCAGCGCCGTCGCGCCCAGGGGACGGAAGCGCACCCCGCGCAGGGCCAGTGGGATCAGGGCGATAATGATAAGGGCGTTGAAAATGACGGCGCTCAGGATAGCGCTCGCCGGCGACCGGAGGCCCATGATGTTCAGAGGGGCGATGACCGGGAAGGCGCCGACCAGCATGGCCGGGATGATGGCGAAGTATTTGGCCACATCATTGGCGATGCTGAATGTCGTCAAGGCCCCCCGGGTTATGAGCATCTGCTTGCCGATCTCGACGACCTCGATCAGCTTGGTCGGGTTCGAATCGAGGTCGACCATGTTCCCGGCCTCCTTGGCGGCCTGCGTCCCTGTGTTCATAGCCACGCCCACGTCGGCCTGGGCCAAAGCGGGGGCATCATTGGTCCCGTCCCCGGTCATCGCCACGAGGTGCCCGGCCGCCTGTTCGCTCCGGATCAATCTCAATTTGTCCTCCGGCTTGGCCTCGGCGACGAAATCATCCATGCCCGCTTCCCGGGCGATGGCCGCCGCAGTGAGCGGGTTGTCGCCGGTGATCATCACCGTCTTGATACCCATGGCCCGGAACCTCTCGAAGCGGTCTCTGAGCCCTCCCTTGACGATGTCCTTCAAATGAACGGCGCCAAGGACCCGGCTTCCCTCGGCCACGAGAAGCGGGGTCCCGCCGGAAAACGAGATGACGCTGATCGAATCCAGGACTTCGGCGGGAACGTTCTGCCCGATGAACGCCCGGACGGCATCGGGAGCGCCCTTCCTGATCCGCCGGCCGTCGATATCCACGCCGCTCATCCGCGTTTGGGCCGAAAAAGGGATGAATTTCGCTTCGGGCAGCTCGGACAGGGCCCGGCCGCGGAAGCCGTATGTCTTCGCCAGGACAACGATGCTCCGTCCCTCGGGCGTTTCATCGGCCAGCGAGGCGAGCTGGGCGGCGTTGGCCAATTCGTCGATGGTCACGCCGGCCGCCGGGAGAAAGGCGGCGGCCTGGCGGTTGCCCAGGGTGATGGTCCCGGTCTTATCGAGAAGAAGGACATCCACATCCCCTGCCGCTTCGACCGCCCGGCCGCTCATGGCTAGGACGTTTTTCTGGACCATGCGATCGATGCCGGCGATGCCGATGGCATTGAGGAGGCCGCCGATCGTGGTCGGGATGAGGCAGACGAGGAGCGCGACGAGACTCGTGATCGTGAACGACACGCCGGAATAACGGCCGAGCGGTCCCAAGGTGAGTATGACTGCCAGGAAAATGATCGTCAGCGCCGAGAGGAGGATCGTCAGGGCGATCTCGTTCGGCGTTTTGCGGCGCTCGGCGCCTTCGACGAGATTGATCATCCGGTCCAAAAAGCTCTCTCCCGGGTCGGCCGTGACGCGGACTTTAATCCGGTCGGAAAGGACCCGCGTCCCGCCGGTGACCGCGCTCCGGTCTCCGCCCGCTTCCCGGATGACGGGGGCGGACTCGCCCGTGATGGCGGATTCATCCACAGAAGCAGCGCCCTCGATAATCTCACCGTCCGCCGGGATGATCTCGCCGGCGACGACGAGAACGAGGTCGGCCTTCCGCAGGCGTTCCGCCGGGACCGCCTCGATCGTTCCGTCCTCCCGAAGGCGGTTGGCGATGGTCGAAGTGCGGGTCTTGCGCAGCTCCCGCGCCTGGGCCTTGCCGCGCCCTTCGGCCATGGCTTCGGCGAAATTCGCGAAGAGCACCGTGAACCACAGCCAGAGGCTGATCTGAAAGACGAAGCCGGCGGATTCCTTCCCGGAGCGGACGACGAGGCCGAGCGTCGTCATGACGGCGCCGACCGCGGTTACGAACATGACCGGATTTTTCCGGAGCGACAGCGGGTTCAGTTTCTTGAAGGAATCAAGCATCGCCCGGCCGACAATGCGCCGGTCAAAGAGGGAATGGTGGATGGCGGCCATGTTTTCCCCGCTAATAGAGAAGCGACGACCCCGTCATGACGAAGTGCTCGACGATCGGGCCGAGGCCGAGGGCCGGAAGGAATGTCAGCGCTCCGACGATCAGAACCGTGGCGACAAGGATAATGGTGAACATCCATCCGGCGACGGGAAAGCTCGCCCCGGAGGGGGGTATTCTTTTCTTGGTCGCCAAGCTCCCGGCCAAGGCCATCACGGGGACCAGCATCAGGAAGCGACCGGCAAGCATGGCCAAAGCCAACGTGACGTTGTAGGACGGGCTGTCTCCGTTCAGCCCGGCGAAAGCGCTCCCGTTGTTGCCAGTTCCGGACGAATACGCGTAGAGGATCTCGCTCAGGCCGTGCGGCCCGGCGTTGTGCAGGGCGGACGTTCCCCATTGGGTGACGGCCGCCCAGGCCGAAAAGCCGAGAATGCTGAAAAAGAGGATGACGACGGCGAGGACGCTGATCTTGACGTCATACGCTTCGATTTTCTTGCCTAGATATTCGGGCGATCGGCCGACCATCAGCCCTGTCAGGAATACGGCCAGCACGACGAAGACCAACATCCCGTAAAGACCGGCGCCCACGCCGCCGAACACGACCTCCCCCAATTGGATGTTGAAAAGCGGAATGAGCCCTCCGAGCGGCGTGAACGAATCATGCATGGAATTCACCGCGCCGCAGGAGGCGGCCGTGGTGACGGAGGCGAAGAGGGCGGAATCGAAAGCCCCGAAACGGACCTCTTTACCCTCCATGTTCCCGGCGGCCGGGTCCACGCCGAGCGCCGTCCAGCGGGGATTGCCCCCGCTTTCCGCCCGCCAGCAGATCAGGACCGAAGCAAGGAAGAGCAGGGCCATGGCCGACCAGACGGCCCAGCCGTGGCCTTGGTTCCGGACGGTCCGTCCCAGATAATAAGTCAAGCCGCTCGAAATCAACAAGATGGAAAGCATCTGGATGAAGTTGGACAGGGGCGTCGGGTTCTCGTACGGATGGGCGGCGTTGGCGTTGAAAAAGCCTCCTCCGTTCGTCCCCAGCATTTTGATCGCCACTTGCGAGGCCGCAGGGCCTTGGGCGATAGTCTGGGCGCCGGCCTCCGTTCTTGAATCTCGAGGAGACGCGGTTTCAACGGCCGCGGCTATGACGGCGGGATTGAAATTCTGGACGACGCCCTGCGATCCTAGAAAGATCGAGAAGATCAGGCTGGCCGGCAGCAACAGGTAGAGATTCACCCGGACGAGATCGACCCAGAAATGGCCGAGGGCCCTCGTCGAATGACGGGCGATCCCGCGGACGAGGACCGCCGCGGCGGCGATCCCGGCGGCCGCAGAGACGAAATTGTGGAAGACGAGACCGACCATCTGGGAAAAATAGGATAAGGTGGTCTCGCCGGCATAGTTTTGCCAGTTCGTGTTGGTCGTGAAACTGACCGCGGTGTTAAAGGCGAGGTGCGGACCGACCGGACCCAGTTTTTGGGGATTCAACGGAAGGAAGTGCTGGAGCCGGAGAACGGCAAACGTGAACAAAAGCCCGGCCAGGCTGAAGGCCAATAAGGAGACCGTATAGTGTATCCAATCCTGCTCTTTCCGCGGGTCAACCCCCATAAAACGGTATAGCCTCCGTTCGACGGGCTTAAGAACGCGGTCTAAAAATGTTTTTCCCTGGGCGTCCAGAACCCGGACAAGATAAAGGCCGACGGGTTTGGCCAGAAGACCAAGGAGGCCGAGGAAAAGGGCCAGCTGAATCCACCCGTAAAGGTCCATGTTCAAACGCCTCCTAGAATTTCTCCGGCCGCAGGATCGAGGCGAACAGATAAACGATCAAGAGAAGCGCAACGATGATCCCGAGCAGATCTCCCATGGGTCACAGCCTTTCGCAGGCCCGCGCGTACAGGCCGCAGAGGCCGAAAAAAAGAACCGCCAGGGCGATATAGATGAGGTCGGTCATGAGGGACGCTCCGCGTTCCCGATGCGGTCGGCCCGCCGCAGAGTGAAGGTGAAAACGGCGCCCTGGCCTTCGCGGCTTTCCACGCCGATCGTTCCGCCATGAGCCTCGACGATCTCCTTGGCGATGGTCAGGCCGAGTCCCGCGCCCTGCTCGTTGCCGCGGCCGGGGACGCGGAAGAACGGCTCGAACACTTTCGTCAGGCATTCGGCCGGAATACCAGCTCCGGTGTCGGAGATCGAAAAACGGACTAACTCTTCTTCCGCCCGAGCGGAGAGGGTGATCCGACCGCCGGGAGAGGTGTGCTTGAGCGCGTTGGAGAGCAGGTTGCCGAAGACATGGCTGATCCGGCTCGGATCGACCCAGACATCCGGCAGATCGCCCCTCAGTTCGGCGCCGAGATTCAAGCCTTGGTCCTGGGCGGTTCGCCGGACGGATTCCAGCGCGTCCATGGCGATCGACTGCGGTGAAGCGGCCCGGAATTCGAGCCGGCCTTTCCCGGATTCCATACGGCTGAGATCGAGAAGATTGTTGAGGATGCCGGAGAGGCGATCGCTGTCCTCCCGGGCCGCGACAAGGAGCTCGGCCTGTTTTTCGGTCAAGCCGCCGACCCGCTCTTCGAGCAGGAGGTGGATGGCCATGCGGATGGATGTCAGAGGGGTTTTAAGTTGATGCGAGACCGTCCGGATGACGTCCCGTTTGAGCTCATCCTGCTGGCGGAGCTGGGTGACGTCCTGGAAGACCAGGATCACGCCCGTCACTCCCCGTTCCTTGTTCAGGATAGGCGCCGCTTCCGGCCGGTAATAGCGCTCATCGCCCTGCACGAATTGCTGGATCAGGGGCTGGTCCTTGGGCGTTATGCGGCGTCCTTCCGTGAAAGCGCCGCGGAAGAGGTCCGTGATCCACGGGAACGGCAGGTCCATGATCGTCGCCTCGGGCCATAAGCCGAAGATGTTTTTAGCCGATGCCGTCGCCACTTCCACTTTTCCCTCCGGGTCAATCACGGCGACAACGTCGGGAAGGCTGTCGAACGCCTGCTGAGTAGCCTGCTGGACCCGCAAGAGCTTGGCCTGATCGGTCCGGCGGAATTCCCGCAGGCTCGCCGTCATAGCGTTGAAGGACTCGGACAGATGGCCGATCTCGTCCCGGGCGCCGGCGGGAACAACCAGATCGAGATTGCCCCGCCGGATTTCGTCCGTGGAACGGATCAGGCGCCGGATGGGACGCAGGATCCATCGTCCGGCGAAGGCCATTAACGCTGCCGCGGCGATCGTCCCGATCAGCAGGAGGCCGTACATCTGCTGTCGAGCCCTGGCCGCGCTGTCGCGAGCCTCGTTGTTGGCATCGCTCATGTTTTGCTGATTCATCTGGAGGATCTCGTCCGATACCGCTTTGATCTGCCCGAAGAGGGGAAGGAGGATCAGAAAATAAGCGTCGTGGCGCTGCAGCGCCGAGGCCGCCGGATCCCTGACGGCGGCCAGCGAATTTTTGTACCGCTCGTAAAGGTCCCTGAGATTCGCGGCCTTCTCGCCTTCGCCGGGCAAGGTGATGGTGTTCAGCTCAACCTGGAGAGCCTTTTCGAAGATCCCTTGATTTTTAAGGATCATCTCTTCACCGCTCCGGCCGTCTCCTAGGAGGACGAAGAGGAGTCCGCTGTCGATCCGTTCCAAGGCTTCTTTCATCTGCTGGCAGGCGATGACGCTGCGATAGTTCTCCCGAAGGATGACGTCGATCGATTCCCCCAATTTCGTAAGATTGAGGATGCTTTGCACGCCGATGGCGACCATGATGAGAAAAAGAACACCGAATCCCAAAGCCAATTTTTGTCGGAGTCCGAACATTTTTTTCTCCCTGGCCGGATTCTTTGCACGAATTATGCCAATTAGAAATTCATCTTATCCTATTGATAATAAATAGATTACAGTTTATATTCAAAATCCGCGCCTTGAAAATCGCAAGAACTGGAAAAAAGACCCTTTCATCTTGCAAGATAGGAGGTAGAGAAACGCTCAGAGGCCGTATTTTTTTCGGCGCCGCCAGAGGGTGGCTTGGTCGATGCCGAGGATGTCCGCCGCTTCTTGAAGCGATCTCGCGCCGGCCAGGACGCGACGGACGTGCTCTTCCTCGATCCGCTCGAGCGTCACCGGATCGCCGATCTTCGGCGCGGCGTCGCCGGGCACAAGAACGGCGGGGAGGCTTTCGATTCCGATCCGGTTTGTCCGGCACAGGATGGCCGCCCGTTCCACTACGTTGCTCAGTTCGCGCACGTTTCCCGGCCAAGCATGCCGGCGGAGCGCTTCGAGCGCCTCGTTCGTGAAGGCCAGGTCCAGCCGGTGATTGTTCCGGCCGTGAAAGGCCAGCAAACGCCCGGCCAGGGTGACCACATCCTCTGGACGCTCGCGCAGGGGCGGGATCTCGATCTGGATCACGTTGATCCGATAATACAAGTCCTCCCGGAACCGGCCTTCCTTGACCGCTTTCTCCAGGACGATATTCGTGGCGGCGATCAGTCTCACCTCGGCCTTGCGCGGCACGGCCTCGCCGACGCGCTCGTATTCCTTGTCCTGGACGAAGCGAAGCAGTTTCGGTTGCAAGGCTAGAGGAAGGTCGCTGATCTCGTCCAGGAACAGCGTCCCGCCCTCGCAGGCGGCGAGGCGGCCGGGATTGTCGCGGACGGCGCCGGTAAAGGCCCCTTTCACATGCCCGAAAAGCTCGCTTTCCAAGAGCTCCCGGGAAAAGGAGGGACAGGAAACGACCCCAAGGGTCTTCTCCGCCCGGCGGCTCCATGCATGGATCGCCCTGGCCAGGAAGGTTTTTCCGGTCCCGCTCTCCCCGCGCAGAAGGATCGTCGCGTCGGACGCGGCCGCCTGGCGGGCGAGATTCACCGCCCGCTGCATGGCCGGACAAGCGCTCGAAAAATCGATCTCGGGATGGGCCCGGCCGAGATCCTCCTGAAGGCTGGCCACCCGCTGTTCGAGCGTCCGCATCTCGAAGGCCTTTCGGACGGCCAGTTGGATCTGAGCGGGTGTGAACGGCTTCGGGATGTAATCGGTCGCGCCGCGCCGCATGGCTTCGATGGCCGAATCGATGGAGGCGTACGCGGTGATGATGATGATCTTCAGCCAGGGCGCCGTCGCCCGCAGGGCCGGGATCAGATCGAGGCCGTCCTCCGTCCCCAGCCGGATATCCACGAAGGCCAAATCGAAGCTCCGTCGCGAGGCCTCCGCCAGGGCGTCTTGGACGTTGGCGACGGACGTGACCCGATGGCCGTCCGATTCGAGGCAGATCGTGAGGGTCCTGCGGATGTTGAGCTCATCATCGACCACGAGAACGCGCAGAGAGGCCGGCGAAACGATCTCATGGCCATCCGCCCGATCTTCTTTTATTGTCGCTGCCGGCATCCTCGCATTCCCTAAAAAGACTATAGTCCTCGGGCCGAATCCCTGTCAATCCACGGCGGCGGGGGCCCCGGGCATTGCCCGGGCGTCCACTTCCGCCGTACTCGCCCGTGGATACAAACCACGGGCGAGTGGCGAGCCGAAGGCTCGTCCCTTGACGAGGCCAGCCTTTAATACCACAGGCCGTGCTTTTTATTGTAAGGCAAGGACGGAAGGGCGGCAAAATCCGGCGGAGTTTATTTGAAGTTGCCCGGGACAAGCTTGTCGGGATTGATCTTGATCTTGGCCGGGCGGAATGCCGCCGGAAATTCGAATTCCTGGGTCGCCGCGCCGATCTCCATCATCTTCCGGACCGTCTTCTTGTTCTCCTCCCACTGGACCCAGAGCGGAAAGACAAAATTGCCCCGGGTCTGGTTGACCCGGATTTTCACGATGTAAGCGTCGCCCCGCTTCAAGATCTCGTGCGCGGTATCAATTTCGGGAAGGACGTGCGTATCGAACCAGCCTTTGAAAAAAGCTTGGAGGTCCCGGCCCGAAGTCTGCTCCATGGCCTGGATGAAATTGTTCGTCCGGGCCGGGCGATATTTATATTTCTCGAAGAAGCCGCGCAGGCCCCTGAAAAACGCCTCCTCGCCGATGAGGTCGCGGAGCATGTTGAGGGCGACCGTCGCCTTGTCATAGACGATGGCCTGGTACGCGTCGAAATTGAGGTAGCTCAGACGCGACCCCAGAGTGATCGGCCCCCAATCGGCCAGGCGCTCGGTCCACTGCGAGAATTTCTTGAGGATGCCCGCGTAAGCCTCTTCGCCGAACTTCGCCCTCACATGAAGCGCGGCCGCGAACTGGGACAGTCCCTCGCTGAGCCATTGGTCCCGATAACGTTCCCAGGTCACGGCCTGACCCCACCATTGATGGGCGATCTCGTGGGCGAGATAATATTCACGAAAGCGGGGCATGTCCACCGGGCTGTTCGCCGTGACCAGAGGAGGAGCGTTGGGGATCCGGGGCAGTTCGTTCAAGACGATGAAGGAGGCCGGGCTATGGCCTCCGGTCGTCGGCCAGAGACGCTGGACGATATCCAGCTTCTCATAGGGGAACGGGCCGAACCAGGCCGAGTAGTTCTGGACAATCGCTCGAGCATCCTCGACCAGGCCTTTTCGTTGGGCGCGGATCTCCGAAGCCACATAGCCCTGGATGCCGATCGGACCGCCTCCGTTGCCGTTGGATATCCGGTCGAGCCGTCCGACGAGGAAGGACAGGTATTTGACGGGGAATTTGGTCTCGAAGTGATAGAGGGCGTTGCCGACTTTTTCGAGGGTCATGACGCGTCGGACCGCCTCGAGCCGCCCCTGTTCGACCAGTTCCCCGTTGGCGATGCAGGTGTATCCCGGGGGAATGCTGAAATGGAGGCTGGCCAGGAAGTAGTCTTCCTCCGCCGGCTGGGGATACCAATAGGCCGACTGGCTGTATAAGAACGTGTCGTAGCGGGGTTCGGTGAAGGAGATCGTCTCGTTGTACTGGCCGCCGGAGATGACGTCCTGGATCAGTCCGGGCGGCTCGATCGCTCCGCGATAGTAGATCTCGATCGCGCCCGTGGCGTTCTTTTCGAGGGGCTTGATGAAATAGATATAGAGGAGCTTGCGCTGCTTGTCCAAAGTATAGAAGAGCTCGCGGCCGTCCTGGTCGTAGATCCGGAGGATCTCGAAGTCAGGGTGGAAGTTGAATTTCAGGTTTTCGACGGCGTCGATCTGAGCGCTGACCTCGATCCGGGCCCGGGCCGAGAGATAGCGCTTATCCGGCTGGAAATCCACCTCCACGTCGCAGCGCCGGACGTCGAATTTCTCCCCGAAGGAGACGAAAAACGATTTCAGGCCTTCCTCGCCCTTGATCTCGGGCGTATAGAGGTTGATGACCTGATCGGGATTGCGGCCGACGAAGTGGATCTCGTCGTCGGAGAACGGCGAATAGATATAGGCCACATCGCCCGTCTTCTTGCCCTTCAACTCGAAGACGGCCTGGTCGCCCCGCGGGATGAACGAAAGGCGGCCGCCCGTCAACGAATTCTCGATCGTGAACGAGTTGGGATAATAGCGGGTGAACAACGAATAGGCCCGGTTGGAGTCGGCTTGGGAGAGCGTCGGGGTCTTCTCCGGCGGGGCTTTGTCGATCGTGATATGGCTCCGGAAGAAGGAGTCGGAAAAACGGAAATAGCCGTATTCGAGAGAGTCCTGGATGAAATTCTTCCTGTAGCGGAGCTCAAGCTGGTGCTTCTCGGTATCGCTCGAGGGCGAGAAATGGAACTGTCCCCGGCCGATGACGACAAGGGCCGTCTCCTGGTCCTCGATATTGTCATGGAAGATCCAAGCGTCTTGGAAGGTGATGAGGATGTCCTGATGCCGGATCTCGACCCGGGCGGCCCGTTCGACGCGCCCGGAGGGGATGCGGATCTTGTACAGGGCGGTGATATTCCCCATCACTTCCTTGGTCCGGATCCGCCATCCATCCCCGGCCTTGGCGAACGTGACGCGCCAGATCTCGAGCACGGCCGAATCGTCGTTCTGGAAAAAGACCTGAAGAAAGATCCCGGGTTCACCTTCCTTGTCGGGGTCGCGGGTGGCCCGATGGAACAGGACCTGGTTCATCCGCCACTTGTTCAGATAGGTGGACATGGCGGCGCTCTCCCGCTCCCGGATTTCAGGACTGAACACGCCGGCATACGCGGCCACGTCCTTGGAAGCGAACGATCCTTGGAGGCCGGTCAGGAGGTCGTCGACGGTCTGTCCGGAAAGGGGAAGGCCCAGGAGGACGGCCGCCGCGCAGGCCCATAAAAGGTTACGGACGGTTCCTTTCACCTTATTATTATAACAGATGACGAACCATGACGTCAGTTTCATCACTCCGGCTCACGTCCTCATTGAAAAGCACATTTTGTGCCAAAAATGGCCGGAGCCTGACAGAGACGGCCGGATAAAATGATCGGATAAGAGACGGGGAATCAAAATCCGCGGTTTACTTTTTGTAATTATTTTTTACAGGCGACAAGAACCCGGCGGGCGGTCATTTCTTAGCGGATTTGTTATTCAAGTGCTCCTGGAAATTTTCCTCCCAGGTGATGAAGCTATGATAGAATTTCCAGTCGCCCTCGTCGATACCGCGCGTGATCTCGGTGATATGCGACGTGGAGGCGCCGAACTTCTCGACGGCATAAACGACAGCTTTTTCGGGATCGACGTGGCTGCCGCAGGTGTAGATGTCCAGCGCGGCATAGCGCATCTCCGGCCAGGTATGGGTCGAGATGTGCGATTCGGAAATCACCACGACGCCGCTCACGCCGCTCGGCGGGAACTTGCTGAAGGAGATCGCCCAGACCTTGGCCCCGGAGATCTCGGCGGCCTTCACCAGGATGTCCTGGACCTTCTCGACACTGCGGATGACCTTCGGATTGCATCCGGACGCCTCGACGATGTAGTGATGTCCGACGGGGACGTATTTTTTTTTGGGCATGGTGACCTCCGTTCAAAAAATCAATTATGGCATAAACGGGGGGGGTGTCAAGAACGATTTTTTAGACGAACAGGCGCCGCTCGTCCTTGACCGTGTTGAGCACGAGATGGGTTACGGTCCGGTCGACGCAAGGCAGGGTGTTCAGCTTTTTGAGGAACGTGTTCAGGTCGTCCCGGCCCCGGAAATGGGCGATGACGAGCGAGTCCCATTCGCCGGTGATGTCGTATACCGCGGCCACGTGGGGGTCCTCGGCGATCTTTTTCTGGGTCTCGATGAGCTTGCCTTGAGAGATGCGGAGGGCGATCGCGACGGTCATGTCCAGTCCGAAATGCCGCGGATCGATGATCGGAACATAGCCCTTGATGGCTCCCAGATCCTCCAGTTTTTTCACGGTCTGAATGACCGCGGTCACGGACGTCCCCACCTCCTTGGCGATTTCGCGAAAGCTTTTTCGCGCGTTTTGGTTCATGACCCGGATGATCTTTTTGTCGAGTTCGTCAATCATGGGCGATCCTCCATGTTTTCATATTATTGATAAATAACAACATTTGTCAATATTTAGTTAATTATTTATTGACATTCATCTTTTTTATCTGTATTTAATAGTTCATAAACATCCGATGAGGAGGCCATGAATGTATTACCCGAGCGATCCTTCGCATAAGAATTTCGGATTTACGAGCGAAGAAGAAGTCCTGAAAGCAGTCCTCGACCCGGCCCGCAAGATCGAGTTCGTCCGGGTCATTTTCCCCGACATCCTGGGGCGGCCGATGGATTTCTCGTTCCCCAGCGCGGAGCTCGAAAAGGCTTTCCGCGACGGCAAGGGATTCGACGGGTCCTCGGTCGAGGGATTCGTCCGGATCGAAGAAAGCGATCTCAACATCAAGCCCGACGCCAAGACCTTCCGGGTCCTGCCCTGGGAATACCGAGGGTTCGCCGAGGAGACATCCTGGCGCGAGGCGGTGATGTTCGGGGATATCCTGATGCCGGACGGGACGCATTACGAAGGCGATTCGCGCTACCGTCTCAAACAGGTCCTCCTCCGAGCCAACAAGGATTTCGGATTCGACGATCTCAAGGTCGGGCCCGAACTCGAGTTTTTCCTTTTCGCCAACGACCACGAGCCCGTCCCGCTCGATTCGGGCGGCTATTTCTTCTCCGGCCGGCACGGCGAGGTTCGCAAGGAGATCCAGATTCTCCTGAAGAAGATGGGCATCCCTTCGGAATACGATCACCACGAGGCCGCCCACGGCCAGCACGAGATCGACCTCCGTTTTACCGGCGCTCTCGATATGGCCGATATCGGCATGCTCTTCCGCTACATGGTCAAGCGCGTGGCCCGGATGCACGGCCTGTACGCGACGTTCATGCCCAAGCCCATCAACGGCCAGAACGGGAGCGGGATGCACGTCCATCAATCGCTTTGGAAGGACGACAAAAACACCTTCTTCGATCCCGCCGGGGCCCATCATCTGTCCGACACGGCCCGGGCCTATATCTCGGGATTGATCAAACACGCCCGCGAAGCGTCCGCGGTCTTCAGCCAGTGGGTGAACTCCTACAAACGGCTCATCGAAGGATACGAAGCCCCGGTCTATATCGCCTGGGGGCAGAGGAACCGGTCGGCCTACATCCGGGTCCCCCGCTATCAACCCGGCAAGGAAAACGCGACCCGCATCGAACTGCGCTCGCCCGATCCCGGCTGCAACATCTATCTCGCCTTCGCCGTCATGCTCGCCGCCGGTCTCGAGGGCATCCGGGAGAAATTCCCTCTGCCGCCCGCCGTCGAAGAGAACATCTATCACATGAGCAACGCCCGGCAGAAGAAGTTCAGCATCCAGACCCTCCCCCGGAACCTGGACGAGGCGGTCAAGCTCGCCGAAAAAAGCGTCCTCGTCCGCGAGACGCTCGGCGAACACATCTTCGCCAAGTTCATCGCCAACAAGCGGGAAGAGATCGCGGATTACATGAAGACCGTCGGCTCGGAGTTCGACAAGCAGGTCAGCGATTATGAGATCGGGCGCTACCTGCCGTTCCTCTGAAAACAGGCGAAGCCACACCCTTCGGTCCGGGGTCGACCCTCGGGGGAATCCTCCCCCTCGCCCCGTCCCCGTTTGACGAATACGCTCTTCCCCTATAAAATAAGAGGTGGATGGATAAAGGACGCTCTCTCTGAGGACCGCCATGTTGACCTTGAAAGGGATGATGACGGCATTGGACGGAGAGCTCCTGACGCCCGAGATGAATCTCGAGACCGAATGTGCGAAATTTTTCGCCTCGGATTTGATGAGCGACGTGCTGGCGTTCATACAACCGGGCTCCATCCTCATGACGGGGTTGGTGAACACGCATGTCGTCCGCACCGCGCGCCTGGTCGAAGTCGCGGCCATCGTCATCGTCCAAGGAAAGAGGCCGGAGCGGAAGGTCATCGACGAGGCCCGGGAACACAACGTCCCGATCATCGCCACGGGATGTTCCATGTTTGAAGCGTGCTCCAGGGTCTCCGGGTCCTTTCTTAAAGGAAGACGATGACGAAGGACACCGTTTTTCGGCAAGAGTTCCCGGTCAAAGGCGGCGATTTTTCCCGGGCGGGCGAAGTCTCCTGGGAGATCAAAAACCTCCTGAAAGAGCTCGGCTTGAGCACTCCGGTCGTGCTCCGCGCCGCGATCGCGAGCTACGAGGCCGAGCTGAACATCATCATGTACGCCTGGGAGGGCCGGCTGGTTCTGTCGGTCACGCCGGGCCGGGTCCACGTCGTCGTCGAAGACTCCGGTCCCGGAATCGAAGACATCGAGTTGGCCATGACGGAAGGCTATTCCACGGCCACTCTCGAAATGCGCGAGCTCGGGTTCGGCGCCGGCATGGGACTCGCCAATATCAAAAAAAACACGGACGCGTTCCTGATCACCTCGGAGGTCGGCCGAGGAACGCGGCTTGAGCTCACGTTCCTGACCAACGGACAACGGCCATGACCGACAACACCCGTCATTCTGTGCAGATCAACCCCGAAAAATGCATCGGTTGTGTCCATTGCATGATCGCCTGTCCGACCAAAGCGATCCGGATTAAAAACGGGAAAGCGCTAATCATCGACGAGCTCTGCATCGACTGCGGGGAATGTCTCCGGTTTTGTCCCCAGGACGCCGTCGAGTCGATGACGACGTCGTTCTCGGACCTCAAAGCGTTCCCGTACAAGGTCGTTATTCCGGCAACGGTGCTCTACGGCCAGTTCGACAACACAACCCTGCCGAACGAGATCCTCTTCGCCCTGCGCCGCGTCGGGTTTGACTACGTCTATGAGCTCAGCACGATCTGCGAGCTCAACAACACCGCCCTCGAGATGTATCTCGCCACTCACCCCAAGCCCCGGCCGTTCATCTCCTCGACTTGCCCCGTGGTGATCCGTCTTATCCAACGCCGTTTTCCCTCGCTGTGCGAACATATCGTCCCCATCGAACCGCCGCGCGAGAACGCGGCCAAGATCCTGCGGGCCAACCTCCCCCGGATGACCAAGGTTCCCGCGTCGAACATCGGGATTTTCCACATCACCCCCTGTCCGGCGAAAATGGTCTCGATCAACCACCCCGCTTCGATGGAAAAATCCTATCTGGACGGCGCGATTTCGATCAGGGATATTTTTAAAACGATCTACCAAACCCTCCGGCAGAGCAAGGAAGACACGATCATGGCCCATCTCTTCCCGGAGACTATCTTCAGCGGCACCGGCGTCGGCACAGCCCTTTCGGGAGGCGAAACGCGCGGGCTCAAAAACCATCGAACGGTGGCCGTCTCGGGAGTTCGGGACACCATCCGCGTTTTGAACCAGGTGGAACTCGGCCTCCTCAAGGACGTGGACCTCTTGGAATGCACGGTCTGTCCGGACGGCTGCATCGGGGGCCCCCTGACGGTCGAAAACCGCTACCTGGCGAAAAGCCGGATCCTGCGTCTCGTCAGTATAATGGGAGAACGGACCGTGGTCGACAGCTCCGACATGAACCTGCTCTATCACAAGGATTTTCTGTCCTTCCATCATCCCATCGCACCCCTGGAGTCGCCTCCTTTAGACGCCGACCCCGCCCAGGCGATCTCCAAAGCCAATCGCCGGAACGAGATCTTCCAACGGCTGCCGCGCAAGGATTGCGGAGCCTGCGGCGCTCCGGATTGCCGGACCTTGGCCGACGACATCGTTCGCGGCCTAGCGGCCCTCGACGACTGCCCGTTTGCGAAAAAGGAGGAGACATGACCCTGGCCAAACTCATCGAACAGCTGGACCTCAAGGTCTATACAGGTCGGAATGAGCTGACCCGCCCTATCAGCGGCGGCTACGCCAGCGATCTTTTGAGCGATGTCCTCGCCCACGGCCAAAAAGACCAACTCTGGGTCACCCTCCAGATCCATCCGAACATCATCGCCGTCGCCGCCTTCAAGGAACTGGCGGCGATCGTCCTTGT
Source organism: Candidatus Aminicenantota bacterium (assembly GCA_026393865.1). Lineage (GTDB taxonomy): Bacteria > Acidobacteriota > Aminicenantia > Aminicenantales > UBA4085 > JAPKZI01. Next base: position 24,516 of record JAPKZI010000234.1, on the reverse strand, counting down.
CAACGGCCGCGAACCCGCCGCGGAAACCGTCGAGCTGGCCCGTAAAGAACGGGTGTCCATTATCGGAACGCCTTTGACCGCCTTTGAATTCGTCGGCAGGGTCTATGGATTAGGGATTCAAGGAACCTGATGGGGCTCAGGCGCTTTCGAGCCGACCTCCACATCCACTCCTGCCTCTCCCCCTGCGGTGAATTGACGAATTATCCTCGCCGAATCGTCCGCCGGGCGCTCGAAGCGGGGCTGGATATCATCGCCATCAGCGACCACAACACCGCGGAAAACGCCGCGGCCGCGCTCCAGGCCGCGGAAGGGACGGGAATGACGGTCCTTCCGGGCATGGAACTGACCTCCGAGGAGGAGGTCCATATTCTCGGCGTCTTCAAAAGCATGGACGACATTCGACCCGTCCAGGACGAGGTTTTTCGGAACCTTCCCGAGGTCCCCACGAAAAAAGCCTTCGTCCAAGACCAGGTGGTCGTCAACAAGGACGACGAGGTGATGGGCTTCAGCCCGCGGTGTCTCCTGGCCGCGACGCGGCTGGACGTCCACGAGATCGTCGCCCTGATCCACCGCTTCGGCGGCCTGGCGATCGCGTCGCATATCGACAAAGGCGCGTTCAGCATCATCTCTCAACTGGGCTTCATCCCCTCCGACATCGAACTCGACGCCCTCGAGGTCTCTCCTCTCATGACCATCGCCGAAGCCCGGACGGCCATCCCGATGAACGCCTCGATCCCTCTCGTCCGTTTCTCCGACGCCCATCGGCCCGAGGACATCGGCCGGACGTCCACGGACTTCCTCCTTGCGGCCCCCTCGTTCGAAGAGATTCGGATGGCGCTCCGGTCCAAAAATGGAAGAAAGGTCTGCAGCTCATGATGGAGGATTTGTCGCTCCACATCCTCGACATCGTCGAAAACGCGGTCGCGGCGGACGCGACGCGGATCACCGTGACGATCAATGAGAATGAGCGGCGGAACCTCCTGACGGTCCGCATTTCGGACAACGGGCGGGGCATGTCGAAAAAAGACGCGCGGCGGGCCCTCGACCCGTTCTTCACGACCAAAGGAAAACGGACCGGCCTCGGCCTCCCGCTTCTCGCCCAAGCGGCGGAACACTGTGGCGGCGGCGCGGTCCTGACGACGGTCCCCAACCAAGGGACCAAGGTCGCCGCCCGCTTCCGCTACCGTCATATCGATCGCCCCCCCCTGACGGCGATGGTTGCAACGATCACGGCGCTTGTTTTCGGCCATCCCGAGATCGATTTTCGCTACGGCCACCGAGTAAACGGCCTCGTCTTCCGGTTCGCCAGCCGCGAGTTTCTCGGCGACCCCCGAAGCACGCCCTGTCTGTGCCCGTCGATCTTCCGCGCGGCTAAAAAAAATCTTCAAACCGGCCTCAAAAAAATAGGTCGGACCTAAGGACTCGACCGCGGAAAATCGAGGCCGGAGATCTTTTCGGCGCGACTTTTCGGCACGACTTGACAAAGGCAAATTTTATCTGCTATAAATCTGCTCTTATTTAATGCGCAAGACAAGCAGCTTTTCGATCGTCATAAAGAATCCGCGTCGGTGGCGATCCTTTCTATCAACGGAACTTCGACCTTTATCTCCCAAAGCGGAAGGCATCCCTGCCTGTCCTCGACGAGGGGCGTCCCGGGTACGCTTTTCGGCATCGTCCTAAAGCCCGCAGCCAGGAGGAACGATCTTGAATGCCATGCAAGAACAAATCCGTTCGATCATCCATAAGCACGAAGGCTTGAAGAAAAATCTGATCGCCATCCTTTTGGATATCCAGTCCGAGAACGCGTATCTTCCTCCGGAGGCTCTTCGTACTGTGGCGTCCGAGCTGGCCGTGCCGCTGATCGATATCGTCGGCTTGGCCACGTTCTACCGGGCCTTCAGCCTCAAGCCGCGGGGGCGGCATCTGGTGACGGTCTGCCTGGGAACCGCCTGTCATGTCCGCGGAGGACCCAAGATACTCTCGGAATTCGAGAAGAGGCTGGCCGTCGAACCCGGCGAAACCACACCCGACAAACAGTTCACCCTGGAAACCGTGGCCTGTTTGGGCTGCTGCGCCATCGGGCCCGTCGTCGTCGTGGACCGGGACTACTACGGACACACGACGATCCAGAGAGTCAACACGATCCTGAAAAAGTATCAACGCGGAAATAAACCGAAGGCTACGAAGCGGGTTGCGAAACACGCCTAGGCCGCGTTGCCTGAGGCGAAATCATCGCCAGGCAACTTCGGAGCTACAGTAGGAGGTTCCAAAGAATATGACGGTAAAAAAGCGAACGCCCGAAGTGAAACAGAAAAAACTCACGATCCAGGATTTAGCCAAAATCCGGGATAAAGCCAAGGCGACTATGACCATCCGGGATGGTGAAGGCCGGGGCCGGGTCACGGTCCATATGGGCACGTGCGGGATCGCGGCCGGCGCCCGCGAGATCATGAACGCCCTTCTTGACCAGCTGAGTAAAAGCAAGGTCAAGGACGTGATCGTGACGACCTCGGGCTGCGCCGGATTCTGCAGACGGGAGCCGATGGCGACGGTCGAGATCAAAGGCCACCCGCCGGTCAAATACGTCGACCTGACACCGGCCAAAATCCGTCAGATCGTCAAGAAACATGTCCTGGGCGGCCACCTCGTCGTCGAATATGCTTTAGCGATCGGAAGTGAAACCACTTACTGAGAGGATTCCTTGAAAAAATATCGCGCTCATTTATTGGTTTGCGCCGGGACGGGATGCGTCTCCTGCAACTCCTTTAAGATCAAAGAGGCCCTCGAACAGGAGATTCAGAAGAGGAAACTCCAGAACGAGGTCCTCGTGATCGCCACAGGATGCAATGGATTCTGCGAGCGAGGGCCGATCCTCCTCGTCCAGCCGGACGGCATTTTCTACCAGCGGCTCACAGTCGAAGACGTCCCGCACCTCGTCGAAGAACACCTGCTGAAGGGCCGGCCGGTCAAAAAATTGATGTACGTCCCGCCCGCCGAGAAAGAGCCGGTCCCAAAAATGAAGGACATCGAGTTCTTCAAACACCAGCGCCTGATCGTGCTTCGCAACCGCGGCCGGATCGACCCGGAAAAGGTCGAGGAATACATTGCTTTCGACGGTTACGAAGCGTTGGCCAAGGCGTTGACGAAGATGACGCCCGAAGAGATCGTCTCCGAGATCAGCGCCTCCGGCCTCCGGGGCCGGGGAGGCGCCGGCTTCCCGACCGGTAAGAAGTGGGACATCGGACGCCAAGCAAAGAAGACTCCTAAATACCTCATTTGCAACGGCGACGAAGGGGACCCGGGGGCCTTTATGGACCGGTCGGTCCTTGAAGCCGACCCTCATACCGTTCTCGAAGGGATGGTGATCGGGGCGAAAGCGATCGGGGCTGAAAAAGGATTCATCTATATCCGGCATGAATACCCGCTGGCCGTGCACAGAATGGACATTGCCATCTCCCAAGCCAAAGAGTACGGGCTGCTCGGGAAGAACATTCTCGACACTGGATTCCATTTCGACGTCGAGGTCGTGCAGGGAGCGGGAGCATTCGTCTCCGGAGAAGAGACCGCTCTGATCGCGTCCGTGGAGGGAAGGATCGCCATGCCCCGGCAACGGCCACCCTATCCGGCCCAAAAAGGCTACGCGGGGATGCCGACCGTGATCAACAACGTCGAGACTTGGGCGACCGTGCCCAATATCATCCGGCGTGGGGCGGCCTGGTTCGCGGGCCTCGGAACGGAAACGAGCAAGGGAACAAAGATCTTTTCCCTCGTCGGAAAAATCAACAACACGGGATTGGTCGAGGTCCCGATGGGCATCACCCTCCGGGACATCGTCTACGGCATCGGGGGGGGTATCCCCGAGGGGAGGGAGTTCAAAGCGGTTCAGATCGGAGGCCCGTCCGGAGGCTGTCTCCCCAGCTCCAAGCTTGACCTCACCATCGATTACGAAAGCCTGACGGCGGCCGGGGCAATCATGGGCTCGGGCGGGATGATCGTCATGGACGACAAGACCTGCATGGTCGACATCGCCAAGTATTTTCTGAACTTTCTCCGGGACGAGTCCTGCGGCAAGTGCGTCTCCTGCCGTGAAGGGACGCAGAGGATGTGGGAGATCGTCAAGAAGATCTCGGACGGCAGGGGCGAAGAGAGCGATCTTGATCTCCTCGAGGAGCTGGCCCAAGCGGTCAAGGACAGCTCGATGTGCGGGCTGGGCCAGACCGCGGCCAATCCCGTTCTATCGACCCTGAAGTACTTCCGCAAGGAATACGAATATCACATCAAGCGCAAGAAATGCCCGGCGCTCGTCTGCAAGGAGATCGTCTCCTCGCCGTGCCATTATATCTGCCCCATCGGCCAGGAAGCTTCGACCTATATCGCCCATGTCGCCCAGGGGAATTACAAAGAGGCCTTCGACATCATTATGAAGGACAATCCCCTGCCGTCGGTCTGCGCCCGGGTCTGTAGCCATCCCTGCGAAAAGGCCTGCCGCGCCGGCGAGTCGGGCCAGCCCATTTCGATCCGGGCCATCAAGCGCTTCGTCATGGATTGGGCGGCCAAGAACAACGTGCGCTATGAGCCGGAACCCGTCAAGCAGGGATTGGAGAGGGTCGCCGTCATCGGCTCAGGCCCGGCTGGATTGACGGCCGCTTATTATCTGGCCCGCAAAGGTTTCTGTCCGACCATTTACGAAGCCCTACCCGTGGCCGGAGGCATGCTGAGCGTCGGCATCCCCGACCACCGTCTTCCCCGGTCAGTCGTGGCTAAGGATATCGAGGAGATCAAGGCCGCGGGCGTCGAGATCCGGACCAACATGGTCCTGGGCAAGGACTTTACCCTCGACAAGCTGTTCAAGGACGGCTACAAGGCCGTCTTCTGCGCCACCGGCGCCGGCCAATCGCTGGCCATGGGCATCCCGGGTGAAGACTCCCAGGGCGTCCACCATTCCCTGGAGTATCTGCTCGATGTGAACCTCGGGAAAAAAGTCCCGATCGGTAAGAAAGTATGCATCGTGGGCGGGGGGAACTCGGCCATCGACGCCGCCCGGGCCGCCCTCCGGCAGAAGGAGTGTGAAAAAGTCTCGATCTTCTACCGCCGGACCAAGGCTGAGATGCCCGCTCTCGCTGAAGAAGTGGACGCCGCCATCGAGGAAGGCATCGACATCCAGTTCCTCGTGGCCCCGGTCAAAGTCCTGACAAAGAACGGGAGAGCGGTCGCCATCGAGTGCGTGCGGATGCGGCTCGGAGATAAGGATGCCAGCGGCCGGAGGAAGCCTATTCCGATCGAGGGCTCGAACTTCGTTTACAAGCTCGACATCCTCATCCTGGCCATCAGCGAACGGCCCGACACCTCCTATATCGGCGAAGGCGACGAGGTCCAGCGCCACGGTGAGAACATCATCACCGATCCCGAATTAGCGACGACCACCCGCCCGGGCATATTCGCCGGAGGCGACGCCGTCACGGGCCCAAACACGGTCGTCGAGGCCATGGCCGCCGGGAAGCTGGCCGCCGACAGCATCGAGAAATACATCCGCGGTTTGCCTATGGAGCACGACTATCGCCTCACCCGGCCGTCGGTCTATGCCGGGCCGACCGAGATGACTCCTGAGGAAGCGGCCAAAGCCCGGCGTCCCAAGACTCCTCATCTGTCCCTCGCCAGGCGGCGGAAAAACTTCAAAGAGGTCGAGCTCGGGCTGACCGAGCGGATGGCCTGCGATGAAGCGAGACGATGCCTCCGCTGCGATCTGGAGACCGAGGACGGCAAAAACTCTCTAGGAGCCAAGAAATGATCCAGCTGAAAATGAACGGATTGGAGATCCAGGCGGAGGAGGGTTGGACCCTTCTCGAAGCCGCCCGTTTCTATGGGCTCGAGATCCCGACGCTCTGCCACAACGACGGCCTGACCGAATTCGGCGGGTGCCGGCTATGCCTGGTCGAGATCGGCGAAGGCCCGCGGTCCAAGCTGGTTTCCTCCTGCACGTACCCGGTCGAAGAGGGCCTCGTCGTCCACACCGACACGGCCCGGGTCGTCCGGGCCCGGCGGATGATGCTCGAGCTCATGCTCTCTACGGCGCCCGGATCCAAGAAGCTGCAGGATCTGGCCTCGAAATACGGCCTGACCCATCAGCGGTTCAAGCCGCGCGACGAGGAATGCGTCTATTGCGGTCTGTGCGTCCGGATCTGCGAGGAGCAGATGGACGCCCGGGCGATCGGCTTCCAGAATCGCGGCAACAAAAGAAAGATCTCGACGCCGTTCGACGCCCGTTCGGAGGTCTGCAGGCTCTGCGGCGCGTGCATGTACATATGCCCGGCCTGCCAGCTCCGGTGCCAGGGGCCGGCCGCGGAGACGGACATCTGCAACGCCTGTCTGACCATGGAGCCGACCTGCCTCGAGGAATACGGCGAGCTGCAGTGTTGGATGTACGACGCCGGCCGGTGCGGGACCTGCGTCCAGGAAAAACGGAAATAGGGACGATCGTATAAATGGCCAAGGCCAAATCTGAAACGATAACCCAAAGGAGGTCATCAACATGTCTTATACGAGACTGAACCGGAGCGCGGCGACTTTAACCAAAAACAGGACCGAAGGATCGATCAGTCAAATCAGCGGGATGTGCGTGACTTGCGTGGACGGCTGCATCGGGATGTGCGAGATCGGCAAGTCCGCTTATCGGGCGGCCGAAGTCCTCTACCCCCAGCCGTTCGGCATCATCACCGCGGGGGCGGAAAAGGAATACCCATACGACCTGTCCCACTTCAGCATCATGGGCACCGCCGCCGGCGCCCACGGCTGCGAGGCGGACAGCGACAAGGCGACCTTCGAAAAAGTCACGATCGAACAAACGATCGGCCGGGACAAATCGATCAAGCTCAAGGTTCCCTTCGTCATGGGCGGCATGGGTTCGACCAACGTGGCCAAGCAGAACTGGGAAGGGCTGGCCATCGGGGCGGCCATCTCGGGCTCGATCCTGACGGTCGGAGAAAACGTCTGCGGCATGGACGACGAATCCGAAATCAAGAACGGCCGGGTTCTCCGCAGCCCGGACATGGAGATGAGGGTCGGACTGTTCAAAAAATGGTATGACGGCTACGGTACGGTCGTCGTCCAGGCCAACGTCGAGGACGCCCGCTTGGGCACTCAGGAATATGCCTTGAGCAAACTGGGTGTGGACACCGTCGAGCTCAAGTGGGGCCAAGGGGCCAAGGACATCGGCGGCGAGGTCAAGATCAAGAGCCTCAAGAAAGCCCAGGAGCTCCGGAAGCGCGGATACATCGTCCTCCCCGACCCCGAGGACCCGAACGTCATCGCCGCTTTCGAGAAAGGCAGCTTCAAGGAATTCGAGCGCCACTCCCGCCTCGGCATGGTCGAGGAAGAGAGCTTCATGAAGCGCGTCGAACAGCTCCGCAAGGCGGGAGCCAAGCACGTCTTCCTCAAGACCGGCGCCTACCGGCCGGCCGACCTGGCCCGGGCGGTCAAGTTCTCCTCCAAGGCCAAGCTCGACATGCTGACCGTAGACGGAGCCGGCGGCGGGACGGGCATGAGCCCCTGGCGGATGATGAACGAATGGGGAGTCCCGGGCGTCGAGATCTGGTCGCTGACGTATAAATTCGCCCACCAATTGGCCAAGCAGGGCGAATACCTGCCCGACATCGTCTACGGCGGCGGGATCACCTTCGAGGACCAGATCTTCAAGGCCCTGGCCCTCGGCGCTCCCTACGTCAAAGCCGTGGACATGGCCCGCAGCCCCCTGGCCGCGGCCATGGTCGGCAAAACGATCGGCAAGCGCATCAACGAAGGTCAGATCCCGGTCTACGTCGAGCGTTTCGGCAGCTCCGTCGAGGAGATCTTCGTCACGGCCCCCGAGCTCAAGAGGAAATACGGCAAGAAGTTCGCCGAGCTCCCTCCGGGCGCGATCGGAGTGTACAGCTACTTCACCCGCTTGAGCCAGGGTCTTCGCCAGCTCATGGCCGGAAACCGCAAGTTCGCCCTGAGCTACATCACCCGGGACGACATCGCAGCCCTGACCAAGCCCGCGGCCGAGATCAGCGGCATTTCGTACGTGCTGGACGTGGACAAGGACGAAGTCGCCAAGATCCTTAAAGGATAGACTTTGATCCTGTAGGGAGACGCGCGCGTTGGGGACAGAGCGCTTTTGCGGTGTCCCCAAGGCGCGCCTCCCCGTTTTCAAAATTCCCCGATCCCTCCGGTTGTTTCAATAGAAACGGGCTTGACAGCCGCTTCGCAAAGCAATAAGATGAAATGAATTGAAAGGACACCCGATGAAAAAAATAATTTTCGCGATTTTTGTTATCTTTGTTTTCTTGGCCGCGGCCGCTTTCGCCGACGCCGCCGTCATCAAGGTCAAGGTCACGACCGCCAATGTCCGTCAACAGCCCGACGCGACATCGGCCGTCATCAGCCGGGCCGCCCTCGGCACGCTCTTCGAGGTCATCAAGAAGACGGGCAACTGGTTTGAGATCGCCGTGACGGATGCGACCGGGAAGACCGTCACCGGCTTCATCAACGCCGACGTCGTCGAGGAGATCGGCGCTCCCGGGGCGCCCGCCCAGCCGCAGAGAACGGCCGCCGCTCCCGCCTATGCCGCCCCAAGAGCGGCCGCGAAAGCGGGCGGCTTCTTTTTCGGATTGGGGCCCGTCCTCTCCAATCAATCATATGACTCGAACACGGACAGCGGGATGTCGGCCATGGGAATCACGAAAAGCATGAGGTTTGGATTTCAGATTGGAGCCGGTTATGAATACCCCTTGGGCGGAAATCTCGCGGTCATGCCGGGGCTCCTCTTCTCGACCGCCGGCAACGTTTTAAATGGGGAGGGCGGGAAAGCTACGGTCGCCCTGAGCGGCCTCATCATTCCCATGGACGTCAAATACGGTTTCAACGGCCTCTTTGTCGCCGGAGGGCCCTATTTTGGCCTTATCCTTTCGGCGAAAACCGTCACAAGTGAAGGCGGAAGTACGGACATCATGGATGATCTCAACAAATTCCACTTCGGCCTTTCCTTGGGGGCCGGCTACGAAATGAACCTCAGCGGGATGAATTTCCTGATCAAGTTGGCCTATCAGCTCGGCCTATCGAAGCTGAATAAATCGATGGGCTCCGACGACACGGGCTCGATGAAGCATAACGCCATCACAATACTAGCCGCCATTAAAATTTAATCGGCACAGAGCCACGGGGTGATTTGACCCTTTCCGAGGGTGGACAAGATCCCACCCTCAGAAAGGGTAAATGTTTCCTTTAATCCCAAACGGGCCGCATCATTCTTGCCTGAGGCTCCCGCTTATGCTATAAATACGGCCTGGTTTATCATGAATATCCTCTTCATCGTGATGCAGCTGTTCATCGTCCTCTTCGCCATCACCATCCATGAGGCCTCCCACGGCTGGGCGGCCAACCGGATGGGCGACCCGACGGCCCTCAAACTGGGGCGGGTGACGATGAATCCCATCGCCCATATCGATCCGATCGGCACGATCCTGCTGCCCGTGCTGATGTCGATCGCCGGACTGCCGGCCTTCGGCTGGGCCAAGCCCGTCCCCGTCAATCCCTATAATTTAAAAAATCCGCGGCGGGACAACATCTGGATCTCCTTCGCCGGCCCGGCCGCGAACCTCATGGCCGCGGCCGCCGCCTTCCTCCTCCTCTTCATCCTGAAACTGGCCAACGCGGAAGCGGGCTTCTTCCTGCGGAACCTGGTCGAGATCCTCAAACTCAAAGCCGGCTTCATGATCCCCATCCTGCCCCAGGGTTTTCATCTGGCTGAAGGGCTGGTGCTGTTCCTGTTCATGTTCCTGATCATGAACTGCTATTTCGCCATCTTCAATCTCATCCCCATTCCGCCCCTGGACGGGAGCGGTGTCCTAATGGGCATCCTCCCCGACGAAGCGGCCCAGCGCTACGACCGGATCCGGCCCTATGGATTCATCATCGTCATTTTTCTTGTCTATATGGGTTTCCTGAGCTTCATCATCGAACCCCTGAAATTCCTGATCTTCATCTTCCTCGGATGAGCGAACAACAAAAGAAGATCGTCCTCAGCGGGGTGCGGCCCACGGGCCCCCAGCACCTCGGCAACTTCGTCGGAGCGCTCCGCAACTGGCTGAGGCTGCAGGACGTCTATCAGTGCTTTTATACCATCGTCGGCTGGCATGCCCTGAGCTCGGAATACATGAATTCAAAGGCCATCAAGGACCACATCTTCGAGGTCGCCCTGGATTGGCTCGCCGTCGGCCTCGACCCGGACAAGTGCGTCATGTTCCTCCAGTCCGAGGTCAAAGAGCACGCCGAGCTCCACCTGATCCTGTCCATGGTCACACCGCTGCCCTGGCTCGAGCGAGTGCCCACGTTCAAGGAGATGCAGCAGGAGCTCCAGGACAAGGACCTCAACACCTACGGGTTCCTCGGTTACCCCGTCCTCCAGGCCGCCGACATCGTCATTTATAAGGCCGATTTCGTCCCCGTCGGCGAGGACCAGGCTGCTCACCTCGAGCTGACACGCGAGATCGTCCGGCGTTTCAACCGCATCTTCGGCCCGATCTTTCCCGAGCCGCAGACTCTCCTCACCGAGGTCCCGCGGCTGGCCGGCACGGACGGCCGGAAGATGAGCAAGTCCTTCGGCAACTCGATCCTGATCAAGGATCCGCCGGAGCTCATCCGGGAGAAGATCATGCCGATGATCACCGACACGCGCCGGATGCGTCGCAGCGATCCGGGCGAGCCGAACGACTGCCCGGTCTTTACCCTGCACCGGGCGTTCGTCCCCAAAGAGAAACAGGACGAGGCCGCCCACGGCTGCCGGACGGCCGGCATCGGCTGCCGCGATTGCAAGGCGGTCGTGCTCGAATACCTGATCCGGACGCTCGAGCCCATCCAGGAACGCCGCCGGGCGTTCGAGAAGAATCCCGGCCGCGTCCGGGACATCCTCGAAGAAGGCAACCGCAAGGCCCGCCGAGTCGCCCAGGCGACCATGGACACGGTCCGGGCGGCCTTGGGCTTCTAATTCAAGCGTATGATTGCGACAGAAATGGATTCCTCCTCGACTCCCGGCCCGGAGGACGGCTACCAGATCAAGCTTCAGGTTTTCGAAGGTCCCCTCGACCTCCTCCTCTTCCTCATCAAAAAGAAGAAGATCGACATCCGCGACATCCCGATCGCCATCATCACCCGGGAATACCTGGACTACCTGAGCCGGAAAGAGCGCCTCAACCTCGACCGCGAGGCCGAGTTCCTGCTTATGGCCGCTTTGCTCATCCACATCAAATCCCAGATGCTGCTCCCCCGCGAACAACCCCTCGATCCCGATATCGATCCGCGGAAAGAGCTCGTCGACCGGCTCGTCGACTTTCAGAAGATCAAGGCCGCTTCGACGCTCCTCCGGGAGAAAGAGGACGAGATGTCCCATATCTGGAAACGGACGGTCCTCACCGCGCCGCTGCCGGAGGAGGACCTCGACCTGATCGAGGTCTCTTTGTTCGACCTGGCCGAGTCCTTCTTCACCCTGATGAAGCGAAAACAGAGCGAGAACCAGCGGGTCATCAAGGGCAAGGAGATCACGATGGCCGACAAGATGAACGAGATCGTCGCGGTCCTCAAGGCCCGCGGCGTCCTCGATTTCCTGGATTACCTCGACGCCCAGGAAACGCTCGAGGAGGCGCTCATCAGCTTCTTCTGCCTCTTGGAGCTCATCAAGGCCCGCCTCATCATCGCCATCCAGGAACAGCTCTTCCACACGATCAAGGTCTGGCCGAGAAAGGACGCCGCGCCGGCGTAAGGGACGGTCCATGGATAATCTCAAAGAGATCATCGAAGCCCTCATTTTCATTTCGGTCGAGCCGCTGACGGCGGAAAAAATGAAGGAGGTCCTGACCGACGTCCCCGAGCCGGACATCGTTCAGGCCCTCCAAGAGCTCGTGGCCCGCTATGAATCGGCGGACGGCGCCATCCGCATCATCCAGACGGCGGGCGGCTATGTCTTTTCGACGAAACCGGCCTACGATCCCCATGTCCGGCGGCTGCTCCAGATCGAGCGGAAAAAGAAACTCTCCAGCCAAGCGCTCGAGACGCTCTCGGCCGTGGCCTATCATCAGCCGGTCACGCAATCCGAGATCTCGGCGATCCGCGGCGTCGATTCGACCTACGCCCTGCATACGCTGCTCGAGAACAAGCTGATCAAGATCGTCGGGCGGAAAGAAGCGCCGGGACGGCCCCTCCTGTACCGGACCACGGAGAAATTCCTGGCCTATTTCGGATTGAACGCCATCGAGGACCTCCCATCCGAAGAGGAGCTGAGAAAGCTCATGCAGGAGGAAAACACGTGAAACAGGCCTTTGCGATCGGGCTTGTCGTCTGGGCCGCGGTCCTCGGCGTCGCCTGCCGGCCGCAAAAAGCGCGGCTGCCCGGACCGCCCCAGGACCGGCACGCTCCTTTCAATTATATCGGCGCGAAAGGGATGGTCGTCGCCGCCCATCCGCTGGCGGCCGAAGCCGGCCTGGCCATGCTCAAGAGCGGCGGCAACGCCGTGGACGCCGCCGTCGCCACGGCATTTGCCTTGAACGCCGCCGAGCCGTTCGCTTCGGGCATCGGGGGAGGCGGGTTCATGGTCGTCTACCAGGCCGCCACAAAAAAAGTGACGGTCATCAATTTCCGGGAGAAAGCGCCGGCCGCGACCACGCCGGCGATGTTCAGGGACAAGGGCGAAAAGCAGGCCGAGTGGCGCCAGGAGCGCGGCACGGCCGTCGGCGTGCCGGGGATGCTTGCCGGCTGGGATTACGCCCTCGCCAAATACGGGACGAAACGCCTGTCCGAGGCGGCCGCGAGGGCGATCGAGATCGCCGAGACGGGATTTCCGGTCGGTCCGACTTTCAGCCAGATCAACAAGGACGAATACGAGAAGCTCTTGAAGAACGCGGGGGAAGGGACCTGCTATTTGAACGGCGGCGTCCCTTATGAGCCGGGTGACGTCTACAAGAATCCCGAGCTGGCCGCGACCCTGAGGAGGATCGGCCGCGAGGGGATCGACGTTTTTTATAAAGGCGACATCGCCCCGAAAATCGTGGCCGCCGTCCGGGCCAAGGACGGGATCATGTCTCTCCAAGACCTGGCGGCCTATCGGCCGGCCGAGGTCGAGCCCCTTCAGGGGACCTACAAAGGTTATACGATCTACACCCCGCCTCCCCCGGCCACGGGCGGGCTCCATATCCTCCAACTCCTCAACATCGCCGAGAGCTGGCCGCTCGCGGACTGGGGGCATAATTCGCCGGCCTATATCCATCATCTGAGCGAGGCCATGCGCTTCATCTTCGCCGACAAGGAACGTTACGACGGCGATCCGGACTTCGTCGCCATGCCCCTCGCCCGGATCCTGGCCAAGGATTACGCCAAGGAGGTCCGGGACAAGATCCGCCCCGACAAAACCGCCGGGGCCTATGGCTACGGCAAGTTCGATCCGGTCCAGGACAAAAAGGAGAACACCACCCACGTCGGAGTCATCGACAAGGACGGCAACATCGTCGCCCTGACCCAATCCATCAATGACTTCTTCGGCACGGGGATCGTTCCCGAAGGGACGGGCTTTCTGCTCAACGATCACATGGCCGACTTCTCGACCGATCCCGATTCGCCCAACGCGCCCCGGCCCGACCGCCGGCCGGTGAGCAACATGGGCCCTCTGATCATGGTCAAGGACGGCCGGCCGTTCCTGACCCTCGGCTCTCCGGGAGGGACCCGCATCTTCCCCTCGCTCGGTCAGATCATCATCAACATCGTCGATTTCGGGATGTCGCTCGACGAGGCGATCGAAGCGCCACGCTTTTTTTCCTATTCCGTGGACGGCAAGGTCCGCGACCTCTCCGTCGAGCCCCGGCTCCCGGAGCCGACGCTCGCCGCGCTCAGAGCGCTGGGCCACAAGATCGCCCTCAAGGAGCCCTACGACAAATACTTCGGGGGGGCCCAGGGGATCATGATCCTGCGCGACAAGAAGATCCTTCTCGGCGGAGCGGATTCGCGGCGCGACGGCGTCGGCGCCGGATATTGAGGGAATGTTCATAAACACATCGCGGAGGTTTTCATGACAAAAAAGCAATCTGTTTTATTTCTAGCGTTTTTCATCCTCATCGCCGCCTCGGTTCTTCCCGCCCAAACACCGCCGGCGGTCTTCGAGCAGCCGCTCCTCGTCACCTCGGCCGGCCAAAGTTCGGGCGACGCCCAGATCGCCCTGCAGCTGACCAAGAAAGCGTCCTTGACGGCCACGCTTTCGAAGGCGGGCACCAGCAAGGACTTGGAGAACCAGAAAACTCTCGTCCTCGTCCTCGGCGCGAGCATGAAGGGTCTGGGTTCGGCCGGGTTGGACACGAATAAGGAAAAGGAGCGGATCCGGGAGCTCGTCGCCGAGGCCAAGCGGAAAGCCATTCCCATCCTGGCCATGCACCTGGGCGGCGCACAGCGGCGCGGCGAGCTGACCGACGAGATCATCAACGAATTCCTCCCCGCGGCGAAAATGGCCATCATCCTCAGATCGGGCAATCAGGACGGGTTGTTCACGAAGATCTGCAAGAGCACGGACATCCCTCTCGTCGAGGTCGACAAATCGCTCGACGCCGTCGAACCGCTGAAGAAGATCTTTAAGAAATAACGGGGCGGCTTCGCTCCGCACGATGACCAGTAGAAATTTATGCCGGAATATTTAATCCTTCTCCTGATGGTCGGCGTGTTCATCGTCCTCGCCGTCCCGCTCAAACTGCCGATGGGCTTCGCCATCGCCCTCTCCGCCCTGGCCGGGGCGCTCGCCGGCGGCCAGGGATTCGCCCTCCGCCATCTGGTCGAAGGGGCCTTCGGCTTCTTCGACATCATCCTGATCATCGCCTCGGCCATGATCTTCATGAAGGTCCTCCAGGAGTCGGGCATTCTCGACAGCCTGGTGGCGGTCCTTTTGAAGACGTTCTACCGGAACAAGGTCCTCCTTCTTCTGGCCGTCATGCTCCTGGTGATGTTCCCGGGCATGATCACGGGGTCTTCGCTCGCGGCCGTGCTGAGCACCGGCCCCCTTGTCGCCCCCGTCCTGATGAAACTCGGCCTGCCGCGGCTGAAGACGGCCGCCTTCGTGGCCATGGGCGCCATCCTGGGCATGATCGCCCCGCCCGTCAATATCCTGGTCATGATCATGGGCGGCGGCGTGGACATGCCCTATGCCGGGCTGACCTTGCCGCTGCTGATCATCGTCGTCCCCCTGGCCGTCATCATCGCCCTGGGGCTCGGCCTCAAGGACCTCAAGGCCGTCTCCGCCGACGAAATGAAGGCCCTCCTTCCCGAATCCGTGTTTGAGAAGAACGGCGTCCGGCTCTACCTTCCCCTTCTCCTGGTCCTCGCCCTGATGATCCTCCAGAACCTGAACGTCCCTCTCATCCGGGATCTCGGCCTGCCGGCGATCTTTTTCATCGGCAGCCTGAGCGGCCTTTTCTGCGGGCGGCCTTTCAATTTCATTAAGGCCACCCAAAAGGCCGTCGAGGAGGCTATGCCGATCCTGTCCATCCTGGCCGGGGTCGGCATGTTCATCCAGGTGATGACGCTGACGGGAGCGCGGGGCTGGGCGGTCATGACCTTTCTCTCCCTGCCCCCGGCCCTGTTGTACGCGAGCATCGGCGTCAGCCTGCCGCTCTTCGGCGGCGTTTCGGCGTTCGGATCGGCTTCGGTCCTCGGCGTGCCGTTCCTGCTGGCCCTGATCAACAAGAACGCCCTGATCACCTCGTCGGCTCTCTCGGCCATCGTCGGGATCGGCGACCTTATGCCTCCGGCGGCCATGGCCGCGCGTTTCTCCGCCCAGGTCGTCGGCGAAAGGAGTTTTTTCAAGGTGCTCCGCTACTGTCTGGTCCCGGCCCTTCTCCTCCTGGCCATGGGCATCGGCGTTCTGCTGCTGGCCCCGCTTCTCGATAAGGTCATCTGAAGACATGCGCATCGTTTATCATCTCATCGTCCTTTATCTCACGGTCCATTTCCTCTGGTATCTCGCCCGGGAGAAAAAGTTCTGGAAGCAGGCCGGCATCGTCCTGGTCCTGATCATGTTCCTTCTGAGATTGTTCCTCGTGGAATAGGATCATGAAAGCAAATAATCGACACGATGACGGGTACCGAAACGATGAGTCTCAATAGGTTCGTTCGGGCGGCGCTCTTGTTCGCGCTAACCGTCTTAGTCTGCGTTTTGTCCGGACGGGAATTCCTGAGCATGCGCGCGGCGGACGCGATCTATCCCTCCCCGGGCCTGACGGCGGCCCGCGCCCTGAGCGATTATTTCCCCGCTCTCAAAGGCACTCCCGGCGACACGCCGGTTTACGTTTATGCCGGCCCGAAGGATGGTGGAAACGTGCTCGTCATCGGCGGCGCCCATCCCAACGAACCGGCCGGCTTCGTCACCGCCGTCGTCCTCGCCGAAAATATCCGCGCCGTCCGGGGCAAAGTCGTGATCGTCCCCCGGGCGAACGCCAGCGGCTTCACCCATAGCGATCCCCAAGAAGGCAGCCCGCAGCGCTTTCCCATCGCCACCGCATCCGGGGAACGGTGGTTCAGGCTCGGCTCTCGGGTCACCAATCCCATCCATCAGTGGCCGGACCCGACGATCTACGTCACTCCGACGGGTCAGACGCTCGCCGGCATCGAAGCGCGGAACCTCAACCGGGCCTATCCCGGCAAGGCCGGCGGAAACCTGACCGAGAAGGTCGCTTACGGGATCATGGAACTCATCAAAAAAGAACGAATCGACCTCGGGATCGATCTCCATGAATCGGCGCCCGAATACCCCGTCATCAACGCCATCGTCTTTCACGAGAACAGCGCCGACCTGGCCGCGACGGCCCAGATGGAACTCCAGGCCGAAGGGTTCGAGTTCCGGCTCGAGGCCTCGCCGCCCAACCTGCGCGGCCTGTCCCATCGGGAATGGGGCGACGCCGCCGGGATCCGGGCCATCCTGATGGAAACCCCCAACGCCTCCCACGGCCGCCTCAAAGGGAAGCCCTCGATCGGGCTCATCATCGACGGCAAGGATAAGTTTTACGAGAAGGCCGCCCGCCTCGGGCGCCTGTTCGTGCCGTTCGGCCCCGACGGCATCCCGCTCAGGGACCGCGTCGCCCGCCATCTGGCCGGGCTCAGGGCTATCCTGGCCGGCCTCACGGAGCTCGATCCGGGGAAAGCCGTGGAGGTCGAGGATCTGCCGACAGCCGACCGGGTCCGGGTCGAGGGGATCGGCGCGTTTTTACGCTAACTCAAGGTTTCATCAATACTTAGCATTGACAATCGGCCTCCGTTAAGATAGAATCATGCATCATTTTTATCCGGCCATGGAAATCATCATCGCCAAGAACACGGGATTGTGCTACGGCGTCAAGCGAGCCTTGAAGACCGCCCAGGAAACCCGGCGCCGCCGGGAGGGAAAGGTCTCGACCCTCGGCGACCTCATCCACAATCCGCAGGTCATCGCCGACCTCAAAGCCAAGGGCGTCGGCTCCATCGAAGACGTCAAGGACATCGAGCACGGCACGGTCATCATCCGCAGCCACGGCGTCTCGCCCGATATCTACAAGGCCCTGAAAAGAAAAAAACTCGAAGTCGTCGACGCGACCTGCCCGATCGTCCAGAAGATCCAGGAGCTGGTGGGCCGGCTGGCCCGGGAGAACAAAGAGATCATCATCGTCGGCAATAAGGATCACCCCGAGAGCAAGGGCCTCATCGGCCACAGCCGAGGACGGGGTCTCATCATCGAGAACGAAACCCAAACGGCCGCCCTCTCCTTCAAGAAGAGGCGGGCCGTACTGGCCCAATCCACCCAGGATCTGTATCTGTTCAAAAAGGTCGTCGCCTCGCTCATCGAGAAGACCGAGGATCTCCAGGTCTTCAACACCATCTGCAAGTCGACCCAGACGCGCCAGCGGGCCGCGTCCGAGCTGGCCACCCGGGTCGAAGCCCTCTTCATCGTCGGCGGGAAGAACAGCTCCAACACGCGCAAGCTCTACCAGATCTCCAAGCGCATCCTGCCCCGGACCTACTTCATCGAGAGCGCCGGCCAGATCACGACGGAAATGCTCCGCGGAGCAAGAACCATAGGGATATCGGGAGGGGCGTCCACGCCGCCCGAAGCCATCGAAGCCGCTGTCGAGAAAATTCAGCAGATCTTCGAACCCCATTCACGAGAGGAGAGTCGCGTCCAATGTCAGAGATAACCAAACGACCCGAAAAAGACGAAAAGATGACTTCCGAGGATTATGAAAATCTGCTGGACAAATATCAGTACAGCACAAAGGAGGTCAGCGCCGGCAATATCGTCAAGGGCCGGGTGATCAAGGTCACGCCCACTCACGTGCTCGTGGACATCGGCCTCAAGTCCGAAGGCGTCATCCCCATCGAGGAGTTCGCCGAGGGCGTCCCGCCGGTGAAGCCGAAGATGGGGGACGAGGTCGAGGCCGTCCTGGAGAAGACCGACCCGAAGGAAGGGTACTTCATCCTGTCCAAGAAGAGCGCCGACGTCCAACGGGCTTTGGACGTCCTGGAGAAGGCCTTCGCCCACGGCACCTTCATCAGCGGCCGGGTCAGCGAGAAGAACAGGAACGGCTTCACGGTGAACGTCGGCATCGACGCCTTCATGCCGGACTCCCACGCCGACCTCAGGATCGTCAAGGACCCGGACAAGCTCATCGGCCAGACCTTCAAGTTCAAGGTCATCAAGTTCGACCGGAAGACCGAGAACGCGGTCGTCTCCCGGAAGCTCTTCCTCCTGGACGAGCGGGAAAAGAAACGCCGGAAGGTTTTCAGCCATCTGGCCAAAGGCCAGCGGATCAAAGGGCAGGTGAAATCCCTGACCAATTTCGGGGCCTTCGTCGACCTTGGCGGCGTGGAGGGCCTCCTCCACGTGTCCGACATGTCCTGGGGCAAGACCATCCATCCTTCGGAGCTCTTCAAACCGGGGCAGGAGGTCGAGGTCGTCGTCCTGGACTTCAATGAGAAGGCCGAGAAGATCTCCCTGGGGGCCAAACAGCTGACGCCCGACCCCTGGGCCAATATCGCCGAGAAATACGCGGCCGGCCAGAGGCTGACCGGCAAGGTCACGAGCTTGACCGATTTCGGCGCCTTCGTCGAACTCGAGAAGGGCGTGGAAGGCCTTGTCCACGTTTCCGACCTGAGCTGGTCGCGGAAGATGATCCATCCCAAGAAGCTCCTCTCTCTCGGGGACGAGGTCGTGGTGACCGTCCTCGAAGTCAATCCGACCTCCAAGCGGATCTCCCTGGGCCTCAAGCAGTCTTCCCCCCATCCGCTCGAAGTCCTCAAGCAGAAATACGCGCTGGGCACCCGGATCAAGGGCAAGATCACGAGCGTCACCGATTTCGGGGCGTTCCTGGAGGTCGAGCCCGGGATCGAAGGCCTCATTCACATCTCCGACATCTCCTGGGAGAAGATCAAGCACCCCTCGGCCAAGCTGAAGGTCGGCCAGGAACAGGAGGCCGTCATCCTCAACATCGATGTAGAAAAGCAAAAGGTCTCCCTGGGCATCAAGCAGCTCGAGGGTGACATCTGGGAGGATTTCTACGCCCGGCACCGGACGGGAGCCCTGGTCAACGTCAAGATCGTCCGCATCGCCGAGTTCGGCCTCTTCGTCGAGATCCTGCCGGGCATCGAGGGCGTCGTCTTCCTCTCCGAGCTCGACGAGAAGAAGATCGACAATCCGGCCGAAGTGTTCAAGGTCGGCGAAGAGAAGACGGCCAAGATCATAAAATTGAACGCGAAGGACAAGAAGATCTCGCTCAGCTTCCGCCTGGCCCAGATGGACATCCAGAAGCAGGATTATCAGAAATACGTCGACAGCCAGGACGACCGGATGACGCTGGGCGAACTGATGAAAGAACAACTGACGAGGTTTCAGATCCCAAAGACAGCCACCCAAAAGGAGGACAAGACCGATGATTAAAGCCGATCTGATCAATAAGATCTCCAAAGAATTGAACATCCCCAAGCAGGAAGCGGAAATCGGGGTGAATCTCTTTTTTGACACGATCAAGGAGGCCATCCTCCAAGGCGAGGAGATCGAGGTCCGGGGATTCGGCAGCTTCCGGTTCCGGAACCGGCCTTCGCGCTCCGGCCGAAATCCGCGGACCGGCGATCCGGTCAAGGTCCCGCCGAAAAAGGTCCTCTATTTCAAGCCCAGCAAGCTCCTCAAGGAGCTGATCAACAAGTAATGCAGTACATCGCCGCGCCGTGGCGGGGGACCTACGTCCGCAACGTCCATAAGATGACCGGCTGCGTCTTCTGCCGCGCCAAGACCATCCGAGACGAGAAGCGCTCCCGGATCCTTTACCAGGGAGCGCGCGCCTTCGTCATCATGAACAAGTTCCCCTATCAGCCCGGGCATCTGATGATCGCGCCCTACGCCCACACGGCGGCCTTCGACCGGGTCGGCAAGGTCCTCCGCGACGAAATATCCGACCTGCTGAAGATGAGCCTGAAGGTCCTGAAAAAGGCCTATCACCCGCAGGGGTTCAATGTCGGCATGAACCTGGGCCGGAGCGCCGGCGCCGGCGTCGTGGACCATTTCCATCTGCATATCGTTCCCCGCTGGCAGGGCGACTCCAATTTCATGCCCGTCGTCGGCGGAACCAAGATCGTGCTCGAGGACCTCGACGCGACCTTCGCCCGGCTGCGGCCTCTGTTCGAGAAAGAAGCACGCAAGCGATAAACGCTATCGACAAACGACATCCGAGGTGAACCGATGCTTAAAACCATGAGAAAGAACGTTCAATCGCTCAAATGGGTCTTATGGCTCGTCGTCGCGACCTTCATCCTGTCCATCTTCTTCATCTGGGGGCTGTCGGGCGAAGGCCTCTTCGGCAAGAGCGCCGCCACCAGCGCTCTCGCCTCCGCGGGACGGGAGCGCGTCACGGCCGCCGCCTACACCCAGGCTCTCCGGTCCCGGATCGAATCGCTAAAGACCGAGTTCAAGGAGATCAACCGGGGGTTCATCGAACAGCTCCAGGTCCCGCAGCAGGTCCTGCAGCAGCTGATCGAGCAGGCGCTCATCTTCTCCCTGGCCCGCGAGATGGGCATCCGCGCCTCGGACGAGGAGGTGGCCGCCAAGATCATGAGCTTTCCGGGCCTCCAACAGGACGGCCGGTTCATCGGCTTCCAGGAATACAAGCGGCGGCTTCAATACAACCGGATCAATCTGGGCGATTTCGAGGACAGCCTCCGCAAGGAGATCATCCTGACCAAGACCGTCCAGATCCTGACGGCGGGCGTCACGGCGACGCCGGACGAGGTCTGGGACGCCTACAAGAAATCGAAGGACTCGGCCAAGATCGAATACCTGGCCTTGGAAAAAAGCAAGGTCGAGCTCGACAAAAAACCCGAGGCGGCCGAGGTCCGCGCCTATTTCGACAAGGCCAAAGAGACCTACAAGATCCCCGAAAAGAGGGAGGCCGCCTATGTCTTCCTCAAGAACGACGACCTGAAAAAAGAGGTCGAGCTCAGCGAATCCGAGATCGAGAAATACTACAAAGACAACCAGGCCCAGTTCCAGGTCCCGGAAAAGGTCAAGGTCAGCCGGATCTTCCTCCCCTTCGCCGGCAAGGACAAGACCCTCGTCCAAGCCGAAGCCCAGGCCGTGCAGACCAAGATCAAGGCCGGCGGCGACTTCGCCGCGCTGGCCAAGACGTATTCCAAGGACGACAAAGCCAAGGACGGCGGCGATTGGGGCCTCTACGACTGGAGGTCGCTGGCCCAGCCGGAGCAGGACGCGATCGGCAAGCTGGCGGCCGGAAAGGTCTCCGATCCGCTCACCCAGGACAGCGGCATCTCGTTCCTCAAAGTGACGGAGAAGGAAGCGGCCGCGACAACTCCGCTCGCTTCGGCCAAACCCCAGATCCGCTCCATGCTCCAGGACCAAAAGGCCCGGCAGCTGGCCACGGAGCGCATCACCCGGCTCGAAAAAGAGGCCAAAGCCGAGAAAAGCCTGGAAGCGGCCGCGAAGAAGGCGAATTTCAAGGTCGCCTCGACCGGACTCTTGAAGAGCGGCCAGGAGCTCGGCGATTTCGACCCCTCGGGATCGATCAGCGCCGCCCTCTTCCAGCTCAAGGAAAAGGATATCTCCGGGCCGATCTACACGTACGGCGGGGTGGGACTCGCCCAGATGAACAAAAGCGAAGCGCCCCGGGCGGCGACGTTCGAGGAAGTGAAAACCGACGTCGAGAAGGACGTGACCGAGGCTAAGAAGAAGGACGCCGCCCTGGCTAAGATCAAAGAAGCCCGGGCCAAGCTGACGGACAAGAACTGGGAGGACATCGCCCAGAAGTACAAGCTCGAGATCAAGACCGTCGACGAGCACAAGAAGGAGCAGTACATCGGGATCATCGGCGAGAACAAGGAGGTCGATGCCCTGGCCTTCAGCCTGCCGCTCAAACAGATCAGCGAGCCGATCGCTTTCGAGAACGGCTACGCCTTGATCCGGGTTCTCGACCGGAAGGAAGCGGCCAAGACGGACTTCGAAAAGGACAAGGAGACCGAAAAGAACACGCTCCTCGAGTCGAAGAAGAACAAGTTCCTCCAGTCCTACGTGGCGAAACTGAGGACCGAGATAGGCGTCAAGGTCAAATACGACCTCTACCTCCAGATCAACCAGGAGATCCTGTCGCGCTTCGAAACGGAGAAGTGAATAAACTCGACGCGGCGGCCGAGAAAGGGACGCGCCTGATCTGAAGAATGGCCATCAAGGCGAAGCTGACGACGTTCGACACGACCATGGTCGTCGTCAGCCTCGTCATCGGGATCGGCATCTTCCGCACTCCGGCCATGGTCGCCCAGGGGACGGGGAAGCCCGTCCTTTTTTTCGCCGCCTGGATCCTCGGCGGCTTCATCAGCCTCCTCGGCGCCCTGACCTTCGCCGAGATCGGCTCGCGCTATTCCCATCCCGGTTCGTTCTACAAGGTCGTGGCCGAACACTACGGCAGCGCTCCGGCTTTCATGCTCAACTGGACGAACGTCATCCTCG
This sequence comes from Candidatus Aminicenantota bacterium, assembly GCA_026393865.1. Lineage (GTDB taxonomy): Bacteria > Acidobacteriota > Aminicenantia > Aminicenantales > UBA4085 > JAPKZI01. The sequence goes on along the minus strand of JAPKZI010000234.1, from coordinate 1,481 downwards.
TCAACGGCGCCGGCGTCGCGGCCATCCCCATCATCGGGGCCGAATATCTCAATCCGATCATCCTCCCCCCGCGGCTGCAGACCCAAACGGCCGTCCAGCTGACCGCGGTGGCATTGACCCTCCTCCTCCTCGTCATCAATCTGCTCGGGATCAAGACCGGGGCCTGGGCTCAGAATATTTTGACGGTCTTCAAGATCGGCATGATCGGGCTGATCGTCGTGGCCGCTTTTTCCTATAGCGGCGGAGCGGTCCCCGGCCCGGCCGTCCCTCTGCCTTCCCCGGGGTCCTGGGTCCTGGCCCTGGCCGCGGGCCTCATCTCCGTTTTTTACACCCACGGCGGCTACCATCACACGATCAACCTAGGCGCGGACGTCCGGAACGCGCGGCGGAACATGCCGCGCGCGATCGTCCTCGGCGTGCTGATCATCATCGCCTGCTACCTGACCATCAACTTCGCCTACGTCAGAGTGCTGGGCCTGGCCGGCGTGGCCGGGGCGAAGCTCGTCGCGGCGGAGACGGCCAAGGTCGTCTTCGGCGGCTTCGGCTATCTTTTCGTCTCTTTCGTCATCGTCCTGTCGGCCCTGGGATTCCTCAACGCCACGCTGATGCACATGCCGCGCATTTACTACGCCATGGCCGAGGACCGGGCCCTGCCGGAGTTCTTTAAGAGGGTCCATCCGCGCACCCAGGCCCAGGCGCCCGGGCTTCTCTTTCTCGGCGCCGTGATTCTCATCTCCATTTTTTTCCTGGGCACGTTCGAGAACATCGTCAACTACGTCATGTTCCTCGACAGCGCTAATATCGCCCTGGTCGCGTCGACGATCTTCGTTCTGCGGCGGAAAGCCCGCCGGACCGAAGCGTCCTATGACGGCTACAAGGCGCCGTTCTACCCCATTCTGCCGGCCATCTTCGTCCTTTTCCTCCTGGGGATATCGCTGAACGTCCTCCTGACCCAGACAAAACAGGCCTTGATCGGGGCGGCCCTGTTCGCCACAGGCTTTCCCGTTTTTCTGCTGATGCGCCGGATCCATAAAGTCCGGGAGACTCCGACATTGTGATCAATATCGAGTGCAGCGAAATACCGGTCACTCTCCACCCGGTTGTTGGCCCTTCTTGATCAAGTTGGGATTATCGGGACGTTCTCGCATGATCGCCCGGATTTTATCGAAAGACAGCGGGTAGAAATCGTTGTTGTCTACACCGATATCCCACTGCTTCCCGATCGGTTCGAGCTTGCCATGCGAGTGACCATAAAGCTGCCAGCTGTTGTAGTGTGAACGAGGCCACACTCTCATCCCATAATGGCAAACGACGACATACTGCCCATCAATGGTTTCTTGCCATATCTCGTGCGCGGTCCCGTCAAGCCAGTGATCATGGCTCCCCCGCAGGAAGATATGTTGTCCTTTGAGCTCCGCCAGGTATAACCGGGCTCCTTCCTTGCCGCTAAACACGAAATCCCCTGCATGAATAACGACATC
>JAPKZI010000199.1 GCA_026393865.1 Candidatus Aminicenantota bacterium | reverse complement strand
AGTTGATCATCGGTCCGATATCTACTCGCTGGGAATCATCTTATATGAAATGGCGACGGGCCGAGTGCCGTTTGAGGGAGATACAGCCCTAAGCATCGCTATGAAGCATAAGGGAGAGATCCCGAAGAGCCCAAAGAAGTTTAATCCTAACATCCCTGACGATCTGAGCGGCGTCATTTTAAAATGCCTGGAAAAGGACAGGGCGAAACGATATCAGAGTGCCGCTGAAGTTCGGTCAGAGCTGGAAAAGATCGAAAAAGGCATTCCCACGACCGAGCGCGCGCTTCCGAAAATCAAATCCGCAACGTCCAAGGAGATCACGGTCACGGTGAAATTTCGCCGTTGGCTCGTCCCCGTTCTGGCCGGCCTGGGGATCGCGGCCGCGGCGTTTATTATTTGGAGGTCATTTCTCCACAAGCCGCCGGACAAGCTCTCGATCGCCGTTCTCCCCTTCGCGGACGAACTCTCCCAAGACAGCCGGCTTGAACTCGGCGAAAGCATGGCCGAGGAGATCACCGGGCGGCTCAGGAGTTTAAAAAAATTTCCAGTCAAGTCGAATTCCGCCGTGACCCGATTCAAAGGCACAAACAAAAGTTTGAAGTCGATCGGCGAGGAGCTCGGCGTCGACTACCTCATCACGGGAAAGGTGCGAGCGGCCAAGGGGGAGATGGAGGTCTATGCGGAATTGACGGATGCTAAAAGCGAAAATCAAATCTGGGATGAACATTATCCGGATCAGCTATCTAATATCATGGGTATTCAGGGCCGGATCGCCGAGAGGATTGCCTCTTCGCTTTTGAAAGCCTTGACTCCCGAAGACCAGAAAATTCTCCGCAAACAGCCGACCGGGAACGCAGACGCCTACCGCCTTTACGTTCAGGGCCGGCAGTCCTGGAACAGGCGGAATGAAGCCGGTTATCGCCAAGCCGAGGAGTGTTTCCAGCAGGCCGTCGCCATCGATCCCAAGTACGCCAAGGCCTATGCGGGCCTGGCCGACGTCTATTCCATGCTGCGGAAGAATAAAGAAGCCCGGGACGCCGCTCGGACGGCGCTGGATCTCGATCCGCGGCTCGCCGAAGCCCATGCCTCGCTGGGATTCATCAATCTGGATCTCGAGTTCAACGTCAAAAGCGCCGAAGGCGAATTCAAGCGGGCCCTCGAGCTGGATCCGGAATACCCGGTCGCTCACTACTGGTACGGCCGCCTGTTGAACATGCGCGGCCGTTTTGATGAAGCGATCGTCCACCTCAAGCGATCCATAGAATTAGATCCGACCGTGCCGACGACCTATGAAAACCTAGGGGCTTCCTATATGTTTTCCGGCCGCTATGATGAGGCGATTGCCGAGCTGAAAAAAACGATTGAAATGGATCCCACCCATCCAAACCACAAGTTAATACTCTACTGGACGTTTATTTACGCCTCAAGATATCAGGACCTGTTCGATGCGCTGAAAGCCTATGGTGAAAGCGAATCGCTCATCGGACAATACATGACCAATGTGGCTTATTTGTTAATGGGAGAAAAAGAAAGAGCCCGCGGATTCATCGTCCGGAACGAAACAGCGCTCAGCGCCGTCCTCCCTTCGCACGTGGGCATCTTTTATTCTCTTTTGGGAGATGTCGACAAGGGCATGGCCTGGGCCGAGAAAGGCATCGAAGCTCGCGACTTCTATATGCTTTATTCTAATGTGAATCCTTTATTGAAGCCTTTCCGTTCGGATCCTCGCAGGAAAGCCTTGTTGAAAAGGCTCGGCCTGGTGGACTGAAGTCGAATTGACGCCTTGTCGATTCTTTGACATGCTTGAACCACAGCTGATTGAAGGGGTCAACCGTGGCCGTCACGTGTCCGAAGTGTCATTTCGAGAATCCCGAAACGCTTAAATGCTGATCAGAAAAATGGGGCGATTGAGCCCCGGACAGGCGATATCAATCGGCACGTATGAACGAGGCTGAAAAGGGAATATTTTCCTCCCCCGGTCGTCTTTACACAGGGACGAAAATGAGCCAAGATGAGGCCGTTGGATTTCTGAAACCGGTTATTTCGGCCATGCCTCGACATGATGGATTCACCGCGCCCGCCGATAAAAATGTTCTGACATTTGACGACATTATGGCTCACCGGGAAAGCGTGTTCCGCATCTGTCTCGGCTTCTCGCGCAATTATGCCGAAGCCGAGGACCTGGCCCAGGACGTCTATGTCCGGGCCTTCGCGAGTTTGGAAACCCTCAGAAATCCCGGACAACTGAGGGAATGGCTGTTCCGGATCGCCAAGAACACGTGCCTTGACCGGCAAAAGAGAGAGAGGAATCGAGCGCTGCTCATCCGTCGCTGGACCGAGAGGTCTCGGTTCAAAGACATCTCGCCTCCCGAAAGACCGGGCGACGAACGGCTGACAAAGCTCAAAGCGGCCGTCCGTATCCTGCCGAAGATGCTGCGCGAAGTGTTCGTGCTCAGGGAATACGGGCGCCTGTCTTACACCGAGATCGCGGCGACGCTGCGCCTCAAACAGGGAACGGTCATGTCCAGGCTCAACCGGGCTCGGAAACGGGTCGCCGCCGGCGTTGAGGAGAACACGAGATGAGGAACCGAACGGACGAGACAAAAACGGACGTCATTGAAAAGCTGATCGCGATGGAGGAAGAGGAATCGCTCGCCAGATTCCGGGCGAGCGACTTTGAAGCGAAGGCCAGAAAAAGGATAGGCGGGATCTCCGGACGCCAAGGACGTTCTTCGCTTTGGCGGACGGTACCCGCGGCCGCTTGGGTCAGTCTGGCCGCCTTGATGCTCGCTGGCACCGCAATTCTCCTGATCCTCCCCAAAAAAGCGCCGGGGCCTGACATGGCTCAGATGATCGCCGATATTCTCGTCCAGTCCCCGCCGATCCAGGTTCTGGCAGATCATGCGCCGGCGGAAACTGCGCCTCAAAATGAGGTCGCTTCCCTAATGGGACAAAAGATACTCTTGGTTCTCCTCGGCGGAAGCCAAAACTCTGAATCGGATCGATCTTTGAACCGGAGCTCCCCCCCGACAAGCGCCCAGCCGAAATCCCGATCCTTGAGTTTGGAGGAAACTTACAAAATCCTCATCATCGACAAAGCCGTCGAGCGCTTCCTGGCGCTCATATCTTCATAAATAAGGAGAATCCCCATGATAAAAAAAGTCCTCGGTTTGATCGTGCTGGCCGCCCTGGCTTTGCCTGCCCTGGCCGGAGATGTCGTCGCACCCGCGATCGACAAGAAAGCGGGTTATGCCCTTTTGGATTCGTTCACGACCGTTTTTCGTGACATGGCCGTGTCCGGTTCCGGAGGCTATGAAAAGGTCTCCGCGGCGTTTAAGAAATTCATGTCCGACGCCAATCGGGCCAGACAACAGAATCAGATCGATCAGGTTTTCTTTTCCCGCTACAAACGGATCCTCGCGGTCATGGGACTAACCATAATCCCCTCCAGCGAAGGGATTTTCGAGGATGTCCTGAATCAAGAGCTTGGCCACTTCGTCAAAGACGTCCTTGGCGAAGAGTTCAAAGGAAGCGCCAAAGGACAGGCCCTCGGTCAACTAGCGTCGGCACTCTCAGAGGAGATTTTGAATCTACACCTCTATCTGGACGACCTGGAAGCCAAAGAGAAGCTCAGAAAAGCCTTCGAAGGGAAATTTATCGACGCCTCTCCTAAAAAGGATCCTGTCAAGAAATAAGACAACCTGTGGTTCCAGCCTGAGCCGGCGCCCGCCGCCCGGCCAAGCGTATCAAGAAAGCCGAGATTCAACGTCCTTTCGAGGCTCTGAATCTCGGCTTTTTTCATTTAGAAGATCCTCGGCCCCGGATCGGGCCGGTCAAGGGACGAGCCTTCGGCTCGCCACTCGCCCGTGGCTTATATCCACGGGCGAGTACGGCGGAAGTGGACCCCCGGGTAAAGCCCGGGGCCCCGGCCGCCGTGAAGCCATACGGCGTGGGCCCCGCTTGTTGACACTAACTCACTGCTTTCATTATGATTGCAACTGCCATGGGGGATACTGTCCATAACATCCTGTGCCCGCGATGTCACGCCTCGAATCCGTCGGAAAGCAGTTTCTGCAACAAATGCGGCAAGGCCATGGACAACAGGCCGGCGACCCTGACCTATCCTTCTTCTCCCCAAATCAAGCCGCGGGAAGAACTTTTGTTTTCTCCCGGCGACAGCTTCGGCAAGAGATACCGGATCATCGAAGAGATCGGACGGGGCGGCATGGGCCGGGTGTACAAAGCTGAAGATCGAGAACTCGGGATCACCGTAGCCCTGAAGATGATCCGGCCAGAGTACTCCTCCAGCCGGACGATGATCGAACAATTCAAGAAGGAGACCCTCCTGGCCAGGTCCATCTCCCACGAGAACGTTGTCCGCACCCATGATCTGGGGGAGATCGATCACATCAAATACATCTCGATGGACTTCATCAAGGGGGGCAACCTCAAGGATCTGATCCAGACATCGGGCCGGCTGAGCCTGGAGACCTGTCTCCGCATCATGGCCCAGATCTGCGAAGCGTTGCGGGCCGCTCATCACAAGGGGATCATTCACCGGGACCTGAAACCCCAGAACATCATGATCGATCATTCCGGTAAAGTCTATGTCATGGACTTCGGCCTGGCCAGATCCTTGGCCGTCCACGAAACGCCCGCTTCTAAAAAGGTCTATGGAACTCCGCAATATTTTTCGCCGGAGCAGGCCCGGGGGGAGGAGGCGGATGAACGGTCCGACATCTATGCCCTCGGCGTCATCCTGTTCGAGATGATCACCGGAAAACTCCCGTTTCAAGCCAAATCGATCGAGGGTTACATCCAGAAGCACACCTCGGAGAACCCCGTCCCTCCCTCGAAGATCAACCCCGGCATCCCGGGTCCTTTGGAAAGAATCATTTTGACATGTTTGGAGAAGAAAAAAGAGGACCGATTCCAGAGCGTCGATGCGCTTCTCAAAGATCTGGATGTTCAAAAAATTGCCTCTGAGCAAAGCCACGCTCGAGCCAAGAGAGCGCGCTTCCGGCGAGCGGTCCGGGCCGCGGTCCTGATCCTCGCCTTCATGATCGGCTTTTATATGCTGATCGTGAAGAAACGGGCCGCCGGGCCGGCCGCCTCCCAAGACCGAAGTATCGCGGTGGCCGTCCTGTTCGCGGTCAACACCTCCCAGGATAAGGATTTGGACCGTCTGCGGTGGGTCATTACAGACCTCATGATCAACGGCCTGGCCGAGTCGAAATATTTCAGCCTCCTGCCTCAGGATCGGCTCTACCACATCCTGGACCAGCTGAAACAGCTCGACGCCGGACAACACGCATCGGAAACGCTCGACAAGATCAGATTGGCCGAGAACGTCGATTATTTCGTCCTGCCGAGCCTCGTCAAAGCAGGCGAGAACCTCTGGATCAGCGCCAAAATCCGAAAAGCGGGGGCCAAAGATATCATCGACACGGCCAAGGTCCAAGGGAAGAGCGAGGACCTCCTGGCCATGGTCGAAGACTTGAATATGCAAGTCAAATCGAAATTGATTTCGTCCCCCGAGGACATAGCCGGCGATTATCACCAGGACCTGGGTAAGATCACGACCACTTCACTCGAGGCGCTCGGTCATTATGTGGAGGGCGAACGGCTTTATGCTTTCAGAGACTTTGAAGGCAGCGTCCGGGCTTTGGAAAAAGCCGTCAATTTGGACGCCAAGTACGGGCTAGCGTATTGGAAATTGGCCGAAAATTACGATTATCTGGGAAATCCGGATATGGCTAAAAAAAACCTCGAAAAGGCCTTAAAGTTGTTGGATCGATTTTCCCTGCGGGATCGCTATTTAATCCAGGGCTTTGCCGCCTATAGGCTGAATAAATCCTCGGTCAAGGCCATCGAGAGCTACAAGAAATTGTTGCAGCTCTATCCCAATGACGAGACCGGACTCTCTTATCTCGGCTCGATCTACCGGAACATGGAGGAATGGGACGCGGCTATAGAGCAGTTCGAGAAGATATTGAAAATTAACCAAAGATACATGTTCGCTTATGAAAACCTGGCCTTTGTCTACACGGCGAAAGGCTGGTATGCGAAAGCCCTGGATTTCCTTCAAGCGAGCGAACTTATTTTTCCCGAATTGACCTTCTTTCCCAGTCAGATGTCCCTGATCTTTCTAATCCAAGGCAAATTCGACGAAGCGGCCGCCGCGATCAAAAAGACCCTGACCCAGGCTCCGAACGACGGCGATAACCTGGAATATCAGGGGATCATCGAACATCTCCGAGGGGACTTGATTTCCGCGCGAAAGATCTACGAACAGCTCCAAAAAAGAGAGGACGGGACCGGCGAGCTGCGCGGCCGGATCTGGATGGGACATCTTTATTTATTGCAGGGCGAGTTCCGTCAAAGCGAGAGCGCGTTCCGGCAGGGGCTGGAGATCACCCATCGGCTGAAGATGGAAGACGAAGAGCTGGAGGTCCGTTGGTTACTGGGGTATCTATATCTTCAGAGCAAGCGTTTTGCTGAGGCTGTCGAAACGTTAAAAGCGGTCGTCACACTCTGCCAAAATTCCAGGAGATCCGATTATCTTAAATCGACCCTGCTCCTGCTGGGGATCGCCGAGCTAGGGCTGGGCCAGCTCGAGGAGGCTAAAAACACATCCCGTCAGCTCCGACAGCTGATCGAAAAAATGGGCTGTCCCAAATACATGAGATTTTTTTATCATCTCCAGGGAAAGATCGCCTTGACCGAAGGCCGGCTCTCGGAGGCCATTGATGATCTGGAAAAGGCCCTGTCCCTTCTTCCGCATCAAAGGGAACGATCGGACGAACACGCGTTTTATATGGATGCCCTGGCCGAAGCCTATGAGCGAGCCGGGGATCTCGAGAAGGCCACGGAGACATATCAAAATATTCTGACTCTGACGACCGGGCGGCTGCAGTGGGGAGACATTTATACGCGAAGCCACTACCGGCTGGGACGCCTCTATCAGAAAAAAGGATCCCCCGCTGAAGCGGCGTCCCACTTCGAAAAGTTCCTCGGGCTATGGAAAAACGCCGATCCCGGCCTGCCGGAAATCGACGATGCGAAACACCAGCTAGCCCTTCTCAAGAAAGGCCCGCCGCTTTGATCCTCGCCCCCCTTCCTCTCCTTTTTTTTTCGAATCCTTTTAGGAGAAAGTCTTTTTCTCTTCTCATCATCCTCGTCATGCGGCACGTCTGAAGGGAAATTTTGCCGATCGCCCGACTGGAAAAGGCGGCCGCGATGGGACAGACCCAGCAGGATTCGATCTCCTCGCACATGACGCAGTGCCGTTCGGGCGTGGAAAAATTGTCCATTCCCAGCCCGGCGATGGCCGACATGGTTCGGGCGTAGATCGCCTCGGGATCGTGGAGGAATGAATCGACCTTTCCAAAACAATATTTCTCCCTCTCGCGATCTCCGTTCCTCCCGTCGAAATAGTGGGGAAAGAGGAAACACCCCCAGATCTTTCCGTCCGCCGCCAGAGCCAGCTGGTCCCGGCCGGCGTCGCAGCGGTAGATCGCCTTATTGTATTTTTTTGTCATTTCGACCCAAGGGATGTCCGTTATCCGCTCGTACGCCTCGATGAAGGATGTCCGGACGGCCGCGATCTCCTTTTTCATGCGGATCAGGGAGGACGGCGTCCATCGCGGCTGGGAGGAGAAGCCGATATGGATCCCGGGGACTCCGAGGCGGATGATGAGCCGGATGGATTTCGAAAGATGCCCGACCGTCTCTGATGTGAAGACGCTGTTCGTTTCGAGCGATATCCTCCGCCGTTTCAAGATTTCGGGAATGAGCGAGACGATGAAATCAAAACTGCCCTTTTTCCTGGAAATGTCCTGGGCCCATCCGTCAAAACTTAAAAGGAGGAAAAAAGCGTGTTCGTCCAGGAACTGAAGAATTTCCTCGGTCAGAAGACTGCCGTTGGTGGAAATGGAGTAATGGATCTTGCGCGTTCTCTGCCGGTTCAGGCGTTCTAGATAGGCGACCGTTTTCCTGATCCGATCGAAGGCCAGAAGAGGTTCTCCGCCATAAAAATTGATATGACACGTCCGGGTCAGGCGGGGATAGATGAAATCCAGCGTCTTCGTCACGGTCGAGATGTCCAGCCACCGCTTCGCTATTCTCTGAGAGCAGTACGAACAATGAAAATTGCAGCGGTCCGTCAGAATGATCGTAAATTTAGAGAATTCCATTCGTTGGGGATGGATGCCGCTCTTGAGCGAAGGCTCGCTCACAGAGGAACGCTCGTTCCTCAATCGCCGCCGACGATCAGCTAAAATCGGATCGGGGAAATGCGAGGGTGCTCCGCCGTACACATAAAATCATCGCCGGTGCCATAGACGGTTTCGAAGATTCCCTTCAGCGCATTTCTCGCTAAATCCAACTCTTTCTTTTGCGCCGGGCTCACTTTGGCGTTTTCCAGGAACGTGGCGAGTCTCTTAAAGTGAAAAGGCAAATTCGGCGTTCCTTTCTGTTTCATGATCCCTCTCTACAATTAATAGATTTTCTTGTATTCATCATTAAGCAAAACAATCGTAAAGTCAAATGGAATTTCGGTAGTGGGTCAGTTTGAAAAGAGGGATGGGGAGATGAAACCAAATAACCCGACCTGTCGAGGATCAGGCAGTATCCAAGCACCGATGTCCCTAGTCCTTCGGAATCAGGGACAGCTTGGCCGGCTGCAGACCGGCGAAATCCCTCAGCTGTTCGACCTTAGCAACCAGTCCACTGTCCTGAATCTGGCGGTAGAGGGACCACGAGCGGTATGTTTTTTTAGATCCGCCGTACAGCCTTCCCAGCGCCCCCGCGGCCCAGCGGACAAGTCTCTCGAGGTTTTGCGGGAAGGGATCTCGTCGATCGAAATAGCCGGATGCGATCTGGACCAGAGCGAGCAGAGTCTCCGTCTGGAGCGAGGCGAAAGTCAGGTTCCTGCAGTAGCATCCCAGCTTGCGGATAGGCCGGCCGTTTTTCTTGCCGAAGTAGCCGGGGAACCAGACGGCCCGGCCGCGGTCAATGCCGTAAAGGAGATGATCGGGGCGGGAATAATCCCTGTCCTTGAACTTAAAGCAGGTTTCATCGTCGAGAGAATGAAGCTTGTTGTCCCTCCAGAGCGGATCCCACCTGCAGAGGGCCTCGAGCGCGCGGTGAACCGAACCGTTGGGCAGGATGTTTTTCGGCGTGCCTGGGACGCGCCCGTCGATGGCCGTAGCGATCGTCATGGGGTCGGCGAGCGGCGATAGGGCAAGGGCCCGGGTGCCCCTGGCCGCGGCCCGCATCGCGTCGAGGGCACGGCCGGTGACTTCCTTCAGGGACAGGGCAGCCACCTTTTGATTCGGGAAGGTCACCTCATATCGGTCCGCTCGGGCTTGCAGTGCCCGTTCGACCAATTGGTTGAGGGTAAACCGGCCTTTGAGCACTACGGTGAGGAGGACGGCAAGGGAGTGGGGGTAATAAAAACCCTCGCAACTGATGCGGTCTAGGGATTCCTGCAATGCCGAAAACTTCGCCAACGAGGGTTGATAGAGAGGGACCAGAGCTCTCCAGGCCTTTTCGCCGCTGACAGAAGCAAGGGCCGCGTTCTCGAGGTAGAATTCCCAGAAATGCTCGGCGGACAGAATCGACCAAGGCCACGGCCATGCGCTCTTCCCCTCCTTTATCCGGGCATACTCCTGTCCGTACTTGAGGGGATCGCTCAAAAACCCGAGCGGCTCATCGGGGGGGATAAGTCCTGAAAATGTTTCTCGCCAGATGAAAGACAGCCGCAGCTCCGTGATCGATATCTTCGTTGACATTGGGCTCCTTCTATGCTATCGTTTAGCTGACTTCGCGTGAATTCTTCTCCCTGTAGGGAGCGGGGTGGGAAATAACCCCATTTCATTTCACGCCGGTGGTCCTTCGGGGGCCACCAATCCTTCTATTCTTCTTCCCGAATGATATTGCTGCTGGGGAGATTTTCGCGAACCTTGATTCGGCCGAGATCCGCCTTGCGCGCCCCGCCGGGAGGGTCCCAGCGGAGTGTGATTGTTCCGATACGGTTTTCCGTTCCCGTCCTCTCTTGAATGAAATAGCCGAGTCCCCTGATATCGCCGGCATCGACAAGCCTTGTGAACTCGACCCTGTCATCCTGCAGAGCGCTATCCGTCCATTTGAGGAGAATGGCCGGGATGATCCAGAGGTCTTTTCCTCCCTCCGGGACCGAGCCGACGAGAAAATACCTCTGCTCCGGGAGACCTTCGAGGTGGACGTCGGCTTGCTGAAGACACAATCCCAGGCCCAGGCGCCTCAGCTTCTCTAGGATTTCCAGGGGGGCGTCGTCTTCCGAGGGGACGGAACGCGCCCGTTGCCTCCTCTTCCTCCGATCCGCCCCTTCCATTACCCCGATGCATATCAACCACCCTAGAACCCCGGCCAGGAGCGATCCGGTCCAAACCCAGAAGATGTCCCGCAATCCATAGGCGATAAGGTAGTTCCGAGCCCGTCCGAAGAGATCAGTGATGACAGGATATAAGGGGGCCGCGAAGAGCGACAGGGTGATGGCAAAGAGCCAGAATCGGGCTGACTTGGCATCGAGTTGGGTCGCTTTCTTGGGCTTTACGCCGCTCCAGAGGGCCAGAAAGGTCGTCACGACCAGGAACCCGGGCAGGAGCAGGAACGACGGCACGCCGAGGACCTTCAGAAGATCGGATTCCCCGAGGACGCCGGCCTTCAGACGGTGCGTTGTGACGAGCCGGCCGGACCGAAGCTGCCCCGCCCTCTCCCAGGCCAGTTTGGTCTCGAAATACAGGACGTGTTCACCCGTCCGAACGGCGTCCCCGGCGACGGCCTCCGCCGGAAAAATCCGTGATTCGCCCGGTGACAGCCGGACTTTGTTTTCGAGAAGAGGTCCCTTGATGGCGATGGACGGCGACGCCCACCCTGTGATCGCTTCGATGGCGACGGGAAAGCCTGAAATGTTCTGAACGATGAACAGGATTTCGCAGGGGCGATTCTCTTCCAGGAGGTCTGTCGCCGATTCGATTTTTACCCGGGCCACTTTCTCCGCTTGCTCTGACTGGAGATCGAGGATGTCGAGGGCCCCGATGGCGATCCCGGGAACGGCCGGAGCGCCGGAGCCGGCTCTGGATTCGTAGTCGAGCCGAAGATAGACCTGACTACCGGGCGTTCCCGGCCCGGTTCTGGAGATATGGACATTCCAGGTCAGCCCTCCGCCCGGGGCGAGGGCTCTGGCCTCGGACGGCGAGATGACCACACGGACATCGGCGTTCGTGAAGAAGGTCAAGTGCAGTCCCTGAAGCGATTCATCGCTCGTGTTGCGGGTTAAGGCCAGAATATCCGCCTCATCTCCGCAGGCAAGCTGGAGTGAGGCTGGGATGACCTCGAGGGCGAGGGGCGGGAGTCCTCCTTCGGATCGGCCGGCAGAGCATAAAACGCCCAGCAGCCCGACCGCCAGGATCGCGCTTCTGGTCCCTTTTCTCATGGGAAATATACGGCTCTCACCATTCGCGAATTCATCTGTTGGTTTCGATGTTGAGTATAAAATGGGAACGGAAAGGTTGTCAAATGGACTTTCGGGCGGGACGCGGGTCCCGGTCCGGAGGCAAACGAGCGCTGCGCTTCAGCTCTTCCGGGCGGCCGAGATCGCCAGGTCGGAGAAGGCGATCCCGGAGAGGAGAGAGGCCAGGCCGGGACTCCCCGGCCCGCGTCAGAACGATGAGAACGAGGCTGACGGCGAAAAACGCTCCGGCTGTGACATGGAGGAGAAGGGGATATCCGAAGAGGCCGCGCCGGATGAAGAAGGCGAAGAACAGGCCGCTCCTGATGGTCCGATATTATGGGCTCTATGCTAATGTCCATCGGGGGAAAGTCAAGAAGGCGGGCTTTGTTCCCGGAGACCGCATCAATTTCCATCCGCATCTGCATTTTCCGGTGACCGAGGGGGCAAAAAATCCGTTCCGAAAAAAATTGACTCGGTTAGGGACGGAAATACAATTCGCGGATCGACAAGAGGTTAGGGATGGCTCCCCCTTCGGCTTCAAAGGCGAATGTCCTTCAACACCAGCTCGTGTCGAAAGCGAAGAGTTAAAATATTGAACGCTCGTCCGTTTTTGATCCGGGAGCGCTCGTTAGAGCAGCGGCAAAAGTAGCTTCGCTTTATCGATCAGTTTATCGACGAAACCCAAGAACTTGGTCAAGCCTTTGACGATATCGGCGGCTTTATCCGCCTGGGCAATAACGCTCTTCACTGCGCCGTAAGCTGTTTTGACTCCTTGGGCCAACGTCTCGAGATTGGTGACGTCTTTTTCCAGGTTCCGCGCAAGCAACATGCGAACGCGAAGCGCAACTTCATCATATTCGCCCAATGCAGCGCGTCTCACCTCGTCTGGTTTCGAGGCGTCATTGATCATGGAATAAAGACTATCCCGGACATCAACGAGTTCGTCGAGAACTTCCGAAAGTCTTGTCATGGCTTATTTCTCCTTTGGCCATACTTTTGTCGCTTCATTGAAGATTTCGGCGAGGTATTGAATCCGGCCGATCGCGAGCTCGAGGTCATCAAGAACGTTCGACTCCTTGGCTTTCAGTGCGATGTCGTGGTGGGCCTTTCCCAAAGCGAGACACGCGTCGTGGAGCGCGATGGCGAATGAGACCGATAAATCACCTCCGCGTTTTTCGCGCGAAAAAGCGCGGGCGATTTTTTCCCGTTCGACGAGCCATTTTTCCCGTTTGTCGGCGTCGCTTGGCCCCGACCCGAGTTGATCATATTGAGCGATTAAATGCGTTTTCCGCATTTGGATTTCATTGACGATGATCCCCGCCAAGCCTTGGGCTTTTTCAATTTCCGTGATATTGCTCGAGTTGGCGAACACGTTCGCCAGTTTGGTCATGTAGATTGAGAAATCTTTATCGGTTCTAGCGACGATATCGGCGGCCTTCTTTTTCGCATTGGAATCGATAATCCATCCGACCGCGGTCGCGAACGCCCTCGCGCTTGAGCTTATAATTTTCAGGTCGCCCTCCGTCACGAACTTCCCGAGCTCGTTCAGCGAGGCTATGCTTTTATCCAGAGCGTTCTTGGCTTCTTTTGTCGCTTGAATGAAACGCCCCTGGTAGTCTCCGGAGCCGATCTGACTGAGCGCCTGCGTGTATGCCGTGATCCCTCGGAGTTGCTGGAAAAGGGCGAACTTGGCTTTCCCCGTGATGGCGGGCTCAAAATCGTTCTCACTAAGTAATGTTTTGGGCGAAAAAATAATTCGTTCGATATCGTTTTCGATGGCCCTTGTCTCGATTTGCGAAATTGTCCCGAGAGTCTTTTCTTCCAGCGTACTGGCGGCTTTATACAGCGCCAGAGAGCCGTCCTTGGAAAAGGTCACGCAACCGGAAGCCCCGAACAGACACAAAAGGAGGAGGACGTTGACGATCGATCCGAATACTCTCCGTTTTTTCATCTTGATTCTCCTTGACCATTGGCCTTACAAGAAAAGATGGGATGATCGAAGATGATCCCTTTCCTCATCTTAAAATCCAACCTCCCGTGTAATCTTCATGTCATGAGCGGATGCAATTCAATATATATTCGTTTTGCTTATGGGCTCCGATTTGATAATGAAACCATTTCATATCGCCGTTGAAATCATAAACCCAATGTGAGGCCGCATTCTCGCTTTCTTGAATGATCGCGAACATCATCCCCACCTCGAACAAAATCGACTCACCCGAATCTTCACCAATTTAGTCGATGTTTCCGTTAGAAAATTGATTTTATTTGAATTTATTCAATGTTAATCCCGATAAATTCATGGAGTTCTTTAGATAGCTTACGAATAGAATGCAACATATCTCAAAGAGATCACACAATCTTTTTAAAGCTTTAGCGAACCCTTTGAAGAATCCCCCGCAGCTTTCCGCGGGGTATTCACTTTTTTTAATTTCGGACTCAAATCTTCGACTATATATGTAGCCTGTTAGGTTGAAAAAATCGGAACACTTTCACTGATTTCAATTAACACATCGACAGAAAGGGGAATCCGATGCCCAGTAACGGTCCTCAGACGCCCGCACCGGAACTAAACCAAGACAAAACACTTACAAGCAGGGCTGTTCATCCAAAGAATAAAAAAGCGGAACGTTCGGACACGACCCCGATGATTGGCTTACTTTTTTATCCTGCCGGCAATCATTTCAAACATAAAATCCGGCATCGCCTTAAGCAGCTTTGTACCTAAAACCATGGGCAGAGGGAACTGGATCAATCTCTTTTCTTTTTTAATGCCCTTGATGATGATGCCGGCAGCTTTATCGGCCGGCATCAAGAACGGCATGTGATATTGGTTCCTTTCCGTCATTTCCGTCTTGACGAATCCCGGCTTGACGGTGATGACCTTGATGTTGAATTTCTTCAATTCGATTCTCAAGCTTTCCAAAAGAAAAGTCGTCGCTGCCTTGCTGGCATTATAAAACCCGCTTCGTGGAAAACCGCGGCAATCCGATAAGCTCGAGACGCCGACGATAATCCCTTCTTTCCTGCACTTAAAATCGGGCAACAGCTCTTCGATAAAATAAAGCATGCCGAAGACATTCACATCGAATATGTCTCTGGCCACATCGACTTCGAAATGCTCGACGCCCGCTCTATGGCTAAAACCTGAATTGAGGATGGCGATATCGACTTGACCGAATTGCGATTTGACTTCAAGATAGGACTTCCGGATGTCCTCTTTTTTTGAAACGTCGCACTGGAGAGGCAGAATGACACTGCCGGAGCTTTTCAATTCAACGGCCAGCCGTCTGAGGATATTCTCTCTTCTGGCCAGAAGAGCGAGCTTGACTTTTTCTTGAGCCAGAAGCCTGCTCAAGGCCAGGCCGATCCCGCTCGAAGCGCCCGTCAGAAGGATGGTTTTGCCTCGGAGGTCCATGCTTATAAGTATAGCCAGATTAAAAAACTGGATTCCGGATCAAGTCCGGAATGACAACATTGTAAAGTCATTGCTGATACACCACACGGGCGTGCACGAAGTTCGAAAAGCGGCAGGAGGAAACGCCTCTCCCCTATTCCATTATCAGAATATCGAGATAGGAGGCCATCTCCAAAGCCCGCTTCTGAATGACCTCGACGCGGTCGGCGGCCTGCATGGTCAGGTACATGGTGCCGTCCTTCTTGGCGTAGATCATGCGGAGCAGTTTGAAGGTTTCATCCCGCTGCTTCAGCCAGGCTTTCTGGGCCTCCCTGAGCGTTCCTTGCTCCTCCGGAGTGAGTCGGTTTATCAACTCCTTATAGACACGGTTGAGCTCGGCATCCCACCGTGTATAGCCTTCCTCCAGGCACCGCAGCATTCCCTGCGTCGACGGGTCTTTGTCCATGCAGTCCGAAAGCCATTTATCGATCGGGTGTTTGGCGGGTGAGGGTGAAGACTGGACGGCCGCGTCGGCCGCCTGCAACGCCATCATGAGAAAGACAAGAAAATAAATCCTGATCCGCATGGAATGGAGGCGATCCACTATTCTATCCCCAGCCGCCGCCAACACCGTTTTTTTCA
>JAPKZI010000045.1 GCA_026393865.1 Candidatus Aminicenantota bacterium | reverse complement strand
AATAGGAAGACATCATCTGTTCGAGGATCGATAAACGGTCCGGACGCCAGCGCGGAGGGGACGATTCCGACCGGAAAATCACCCCTGGTATCCTCTTGCAGGGTGATTGACCCTTCCGCGGGGCGAGTTTAGGATACCCATATGGCCAAGGCAGCGGCATGGGAATGGGGCTGCGAACATGAGGATCGGGCCCTTTTAGGAGAGTGTTCATGACAAGAACCGTTTGGCCATTGATCCTGCTTATCACCGTTTCCATGATCGCCGCGGAGGGAGTCATTTTCGCCCCGTCCGGGGCGCAGGTCGCTCCGGCCGCCGTCGAGACCATCCAGATCTCAGACAGCCAGGGCGGCAGCTCCCGCTATCCCGCTGTCGCTGAGAACAGGGATGGCGATCGGTTGATCATCTTCCGGGGGCCCGACGACACCTATTGGTATAGCTACAGCCGGATCGCCGGGGTTTGGAGCGCGCCTGCGAGCATCCCCGGCCAGCCCGGTCTGAAGAACTTTCTGATGGCGGATATCGAAGCGGACAGCGCCGGCCGTTTCCATTGCGTCTGGGAACAGCCCGGCGCCGCCGCGATGTATGCCTCCTTTATGGGCGGCACCTGGACGACGCCGGCCCGCCTTCAGACGGCCAGCCTCCACGAATGGGGCGTCTCGATCGCCGTGCGCTCGAACGACGAAGTCGTCGTCACCGACACGGAAAGCGTGTCGAAGCCCAATCTGACCAAAGATGTCTTCATCTCTCTCAAGGGGAAGAGCGATACCCAATTCAAGACTTCCGTCAACCTGACCGACGACGTCGAAAGCTCGTCGCAGGCCTGGTCGGCGGTCGACGCCAACAACCACATCTGGACCGTTTACAAGGAGGAGTGGGACCCTGGTCCACCTGAGATCCTGGGGATCAGCCTGCTCCATCTGGATGAGACCAATACCCTCATTGAGAAGCTGGCCGTTTCTGAGCCGGCGGGTTGGTCGTTCTGGCCTCAGGTCGCCGTGAACAGCGAGGGCAAGGTGATGACGGCCTGGGCCTATGCGCAGAGCGGCGAATACTGGTCGCGGCTCTATGATCCGGCGACCGGGACCGAATCCTCCCTGGTCCCCCTCGGCATCGGCCTATCTACCAATCCCTGGTGCACCTTCTATTCAAGGCTGGCGGCGCACGGCCCGGACTTCTATGCCGCGGCTATTGACCGTTCCAGGATCCTGTTCCTCCTGAAATACGACGAGGCGGCGTCGCAATGGACCAGGGTCGCTCAGATCTCGGATCGATCGGTCGAGACGTTCGATCTCTACGCCGGGAACGATGAGATACTCGTGGTTTGGGGGGGATTCGACGACCCTTCCGAAATCTTCGTGACCACGGTGGATGTTATGCCGATCGTTTCCCCCAAGCCGATCCTGACGATCCAAAGCGGTCCCGGAGGCACGACCGTTCCCGGCCCGGGCTCTTATAAATACGTTCGAGGCACGCGCGTCAGCGTCCGAGCCTCTGCCGATGCCGGATATCGTCTGAGCCATTGGTCGGGCGACGCCTCCGGCGATACGATCTACATCACCGTGACGATGGACAGGGATAAGACCGTCATGGCCAATTTCACCTCGGTGCCGAGGCCTGCTTTGGATGTCATCCTCACGACGGCCGTGGACGAGTCTCGAGCCTGGAAGATCAACACGCTCTCCTGGCATCGGAACCCCGAAAACTCCGGCATTGTCCTCAGGGAGTACGGCATCTACCGCAAGAGGGCCGACCAGCCGGGGAGCGATTTCTTGAAGATCGGCGCCGTTCCTTCGGACACATACAAATACGTTGATCAGGGACTGCCTTTAGATCAAAAGTTCGTTTACTGCCTGACGGCCATCGCCCTGAATCCCGCCGATGGAGAAAGCGATCGATCGGAGGCCGTCGCCGAGACCGGGATATTTCCGCCGCTGGCCGTCGCCTGCCGAACCGTCGTCAACAACTCCTTGTTCCGGAAAGAAAAGATCAACATCATCTCCTGGCAATGGAGTCCCCTGAACGAGGCCATCACCATCGCCCAATACGACATTTACCGAAAGAATTCCGATCAAGAGGATTCCGCCTACAAGCTGATTGCCTCCGTCGCCGGCAGCGCCGTCGAATTCCAGGACCGGATGCTGTCCTTCGGCGAACGCTATGTCTATGTGATCAAGACCATCGATACGGGAGGGTCCGAAAGCGGGATCTCCAATCCCGGCAGGGAATGAAGCGGAGGACATGCGAGGAGAATGATCATGAAAAGAACCGTTTGGCCCTTGGCCCTTCTTATCGCCATATCGGCGATGACCGCGGGGACGGTCATATCCGCCCCGACCGGGGCGCAGGTCGCGCCGACTGCCAGAACCATCAAGCCTTCCGATCCAGGGGGCGGCTCGCAGCTCCGCGCGGAACAAGCCCCGATCATCGAGACGATCAAGATCTCGGGGGATCAGAGCGGCGACAAACGCTTTCCCGGCGTCGCCGAGAACGCCAATGGCGATCGCCTGGTCATCTTCATGGGTCACGATAGCGCCTATTGGTACAGCTTCTGCAAGAAAGGCGGGAGCTGGAGCACCCCGGCCAGCATCCCCGGCCAGCCCGCACTCAGCAAATTCCTCGGCGCGGATGTCGAAGTTGACAGCACCGGCCGCTTTCATTGCGTCTGGGAAAGCCCCGGATCCGTCGCCGTGTACGGCTCGTTCTTTAACGGTGTGTGGACAACGCCCTTCACGCTTCAAAACGTCGGCGGACGTGATTGGGGTGTCTCGATCGCCGTGCGCTCCAACGACGAGGTGCTCATCGCGACCTCCCAGATCATCAGCCCCGGCTATTTAACCAAAGACGTCTTCCTCCACGTCAAGGGGAAGACCGAATCTCAATTCCAAGCCCCCAAAAACCTGAGCAATGACCGTGAAAGTTCCTGCCAAGCCTGGATCGCCGTCGACCTGAATAACCACTTGTGGGAGGTCCACAAGAGCGATTCCCCCAATAATCCGAATCCCACAGAAGATCTCCTGGTCATCTTCTTGACGCATTGGGACGCGAACAACAATGCCGTGGGCGACTGGCAGCTCGTCTCCACCAACGAGGGCTGGTCTTTTTGGCCCCAGGTCGCCGCCAACAGCGAAGGCAAGGTGATGACGGCCTGGCCGCACGCCCAGAGCGGCGACTACTGGTCCAGGATCTATAATCCCGCGACTCAGACATTGTCCTCCCAGGTCCCTTTAAAAGTCGGCCTTTCGACCAACCCTTGGTGCCAGTTCTGGTCGAAGCTGGTCGCGCGCGGCAAGGATTTTTACATCGCGGTTCTCAATCCCGGAAGGATCCTCTTCCTCCTGAAATTCGACGAACAGACATCCCGGTGGAATCAGGTCGCCCAGATCTCCGACCAGTCGGTCCAAAACTTCGACTTGTATTCCGGGAGCGACAGACTGCTCGTGGCCTGGGGCGGAACCGACTCGCCCTCCGATATCTACCTGACGGCGGTGGAGGCCTCTACCGTCCCCACCCCCGACCCCCTTCTGACGATCCAGGCCGGTGCCGGAGGAACGACGAATCCGGGTCCGGGCTCCTATCGTCACGAAAAAGACAGCCAAGTCGTCGTCACGGCCGCCGCCAACACCGGGTATCGGTTCAGCGGTTGGACGGGCGATGCTTCCGGGAATACCGCTACCATCACCGTCACGATGGACCGCAATAGGACGGTCAAGGCGAATTTCACATCCATCCCCGCGAAAACGTTGACCATCCAAACGAGCGCCGGAGGAACGACGGAGCCAAGCCCGGGTACGTATCAGCACGATGAAGGCAGCAAGGTCAACCTCAAGGCCATTCCGAATGACGGCTATCGTTTCGCGAATTGGTCGGGCGACGCCACCGGGGAGGCCGCGTCCATCACGGTCACGATGGACCTCAACCGGACGGTCAAGGCCAATTTCGCTTTCATTCCCGTCCCCAAACCTCCCCTTGACCCGGTCCTGGCGACCGAGCTCGACGCCTCTCAAACCGGCAAGATCAACACGCTGGCCTGGCGTTCGAATCCCGAGAATGCCGGTCTTGAGCTAAAGGAGCATTGGATCTACCGCAAGAGAGCCAATCTGCCGGACAGCGATTTCGTTAAAATCGGCGCGGTGGCCTCGGGGACGCTTCAATACACGGACAACGGATTGCCCCTGAACCAGAAATTTGCTTATGTGGCGACGACGATTCCCAAAGACCCTTATGGAAAAGAGAGCGGAAGCTCGGAGGCCGTGACCGAGATCAATGCCTTTCCGCCGCTGGCCGCCGCCTGCAAGACCGTGGCCAACAGCTCGTTGTTCCGGACGGAAAAGATCAACGTGATTTCCTGGCGGCCGAACCCGCTGAATGAGCCCGTCACCGTCGCCCAATACAACATTTACCGGAAAAAGTCCGGTCAATCCGATTCCGATTTCAAGCTCATCGGCACCGTGGCCGGCGGCGTCGTCGAATACGAGGACCGGAGATTGTCGTTCAGCGAAAGCTATGTCTATGTGATCAGGACCATCGATTCAGGAGGGTTCGAAAGCGGGAATTCGAATCCCGCCGGAGAATAAGCTTAACCGACGCCCGTCCCTTGACCTCCCTTGGGAAGGGCTGAGCGTTGACTTTTTTTCTGAATGCATCTATAATCAACAGCCTTTAAAATTTTATAGGAGAGTGATTATGAAGAGAGCCGTTATACTCTTGACCGTTATGGCCGTGGTCGTCATTGCCGCGGGGATGGCCATATCCGCCTCGTCCGGCACGCCCGGAACGACATCGTCCAAGGTCGTGAAAGACCCGATCACTGAGACCTATAAACTTACCCCGGAATCAAGTGGAAACTACCGCCATCCCGCCGTTGCCGAGGACTCCAAAGGAAACCGTCTGGTTATTTTCAGAGGCCCGGAGGGCAACCAATATTATTACACTTACTGCGAGAAAGGCGGGACTTGGACCCCTCCCAAATCCATCGCCGGAGGCAACCAGCCGTCTCTCACTAGAAGTCTCTATGCTTACATTAAGGTCGACAGCACCGACCGCTTTCACTGCAGTTGGGAGGACGCCAACAGCGCCGTCTACGCCTCATTCCGTGACGGGGTTTGGACGACGCCCATTAAGCCGGGGTTGGCTGGCAGATATGATTTGACGAGTTCGCTCGCCGTGCGCTCCGACGACGAGGTGGTCACCGCCGACTGCGAGGTTCAAGGCCTAAGCAAAGACATCTGGCTCCACGCCAAGGGAAGGAATGAAACCCAATTCCGGAGTCCAAAAAACGTGACCAGGGATTTTGAAGGCTCAACCCAGCCATGTATCGCCGTCGACTCAAAAGACAATAGCTGGGTGGTCTGGAAGAGCGATTACCCCCTTCCTAACGATCCCTTAGCGGATAACCTGGTCATTTACTTAGGCCAGTTTGATAAGAACTACAATGATGGGGATATTGACTGGCTGCCCGTTTCCTACAACCCGGGTTGGGCCTTCCTGCCTCAGGTGGCCGTCAACACAGAGGACAAGGTGATGGCCGCCTGGGCCCAATCCACAAGCGGCCAATACATGTCCAGGCTCTATGATCCCGCGACTAAAACGCTGGGGCCTATCATCTCCCTCAATATCGGCCTTAATGTGGCTCCCTGGCACACCTTCTTTTCGAAAATGGCAACGCACGGCAAGGATTTCTATATGGCGGCCATGAGTCCCGCGAGGATCCTCTTCCTCCTGAAATTCGACGAACAGAAGTCCCAATGGACCCAGGTCGCCCAGGTTTCGGATAGAAGCGTCGAAATGATGTCCTTGTCTTCCGGATACGACAGGATGCTCGTCGCCTGGAACTCTTTTGAGGAACCGACCGGTGTCTATCTGACCACCGTGGAGGTCGATCCCCTCATCCCGCCGACAAAACTATTGACGATCCAAACCGGTCCCGGCGGAACGACTAATCCGAGCCCGGGGACCTATACCCACCCTACCGGGAGCATCGTGGACGTCACGGCCATTCCGGGCTTTCCGTATGAATTCACGTCATGGACGGGAAACGCGTCCGGAAGCGTCCCCACCATCACCGTCACGCTGGATGAGGATAAGACGATCAAAGCCAATTTCCGTTATTTGGTCCAGCCCGCGGTCAATATCACAGTCCAGAGGAAGGTCGAACGCGGCTTCTTCAACGCCATTTACTTCAACATCGTCTCCTGGGAGGCCAATCCCCTGAACAACGCCCAGGTGGTCACGATAAGCGCGCAACGAATCTACCGAAAACTGCGGACCGAGACCAACACGCAATGGGCGCGCATCGCCGAGGTGTCGGGGACGACCATGACCTACGTGGACCGCAACGTGTCCAACAAGGGCCTTGACTACGTTTACGCCGTCTCTTGCCTCGACTCCAACGGCAACGAAAGTCTGTACTATTAAATTATTACTGACGAAGTGAGAATATCCATGAAATCAAGAGTTACTCTGTGCCTCCTGACGGCTTTCCTGATCCTCGGCCCGGGCATGGCGGCCTTCGCCTCTCCGGCCGCGGACGAAGATGAACAGGTCCAGCCGAGGTTCCGGGTCGGGTTCTTTTGGGAAGGGTACCAGCTCAACGACAAGAACCTGATCAACTTTTACGGCCATTTCCAGAAAAACCTCCCGGGTTTCGAGGCCTCCGTGCATACCCTCTATAACTTCGACGTCTGGGCTGCCTACCGTGCTTACACCGACGAAGCGAAAACGAGCTATTACAATCTCGTCGACAAGTTCCGGCTCGACATGTTCTCCCTCGGAGCCCTCTATCGGCTCTCCACGGGTCTCCTCGAGCCGTTCATCGGCGCCGGGTTCGAGTTTTATTCCTACTCCGAAAAGATCGAAGGGGAGACCGATCTCCAGGGGACCAGCGGCGGCGCCGTCGGTTTCCACGTCCAGGTCGGAACGTACATCAACATCACCAAGTTCCTGGCGGCAAAGGTCTACGCCCGCTTCAACGATGTGGCGAAGACGCTGGCCGGCCCGCACCCGGACGACACCGCGAGACTGGACCTCGGAAGCAAGGAATTCGGCCTCAGCCTCATGGCCCGATTCTAAAACCGTCCCGCGAAAAGCGCCTTCGAAACCGAATGGATCCTGTATCCTTCTCAAGAGGGCATATGAAAAAGATCCGGCCATGGATGGGACTCCTGATCTTAGCCCTGACCCTTCCCGGCTGCCGCCCCTTCCAGCCGGCCAAGGTTCTCGAGACCCCCTATCCGGTGGTCGATGATTCCGGCAATCCCCGCGAATACAGGCTTTTTCTTCCCGAGGGCAGGGAACGCCGGCGTCCCTTGCTGGTCTATTTCCACGGCGTGATCTCCCCGGGTTTCAAGAAGCTCCCGGGCCTGAAGAATTATACCGGGAGCCCGATCGAAGAAACGGGCCTGATCGCCTTCTGCCGCTCCCGCGGCATCATCCTCCTCGTCCCGACGGCCCGGTACGAATACACATTCCTGGACTGCCTGTCCGTGGGCTGGCTGATCGATAAGGAGATCGGCGGCGTCGAAAAGATCATCGATGCAGTGATCGCCCATTCCGATGTCGACCCTGGCCGGGTCTACCTCGCCGGGCTCTCGGCGGGAGCGGGCATAAGCCATTATCTGGCCAATCGCCGCCCCCATTTCTACAACGCCATCCTTTCTCACGGCCAAGCCTATCTCAACCAGGAAGGAGAGGTCCTCTCTCCCGCTGAAAAGGGTCCCCAGTTTGGGGTGGTCTTCTGTTACAACCTCGGCGATTACGAGAACATCATCCGCTTTTGCATCGATTCGGAGCGCGTCTATCGCGAGAACGGGTACCGCACGATCCTCCTGCGCGATCTTCCCCCCCGAGGCCACGCCTGGTCCTCCGCGAACAACGAGCGCTTCTGGAAACTTCTGAACCGTTTGGGGCGGCAGAACTGAGCCGTCTGTGACATCCGTCCGGGCGAAGGACGGTCCTCCTCCGAGCTGAAGTCCCGCGGCTATATCACTTTGAGGTCAAGCCGCTTTCGTCCTTCCGGCCTTCAGGCTGCAGAGCCCGGCGGCGAGGTAGGCCAGTCCGGCCATGACCAGGACGACCGTGAAGTTCCAGTTGATGGAGACGATCACGGCCAGGATCGAACCCAGGACCGTGGCGAA
>JAPKZI010000196.1 GCA_026393865.1 Candidatus Aminicenantota bacterium | reverse complement strand
CGGACTTCTCCCTCGGCGCCCGGTATATCAAGAAATGGGACCGCGATCAGCCAAACATGATAGATGCCGCCCAACTCGATGCCGACAAACTGATGTCAACGGGCGAAATCGATTACAGCAAGAACTGGACATCGAAAACGGTCGTCGATCCCTACAACGGCCAAACCCTGACCTTCTACGAAAAGATCAATCTGACGACCAGCCAGATTTACATTGTCAATCCTCCAGGGGCCGACAGAAACTATAGCGGATTTGAGTTCACGATAAACAAACGGTTTTCCAGGGGGTGGGCCCTGAACGTTTCTTATGTCTATGCCAAATCTTCAGGTTTGATCACAACGGGTCGAGCCGACGAATCCCTGGGCGGCGCCGTTGGAGGTTTCTACCAGAGTCCCAATGCCCATACCTTTGCGAACGGCACACTGCCTCTGGAAAGACGGCACCAGATCAAAGTGGAAGGTTTGATGAAAGGGCCGTTTGGAATCAACCTCAGCGGGTATTTCAGATACCTCTCCGGCCTGCCCGTCACCCGGACTGTCTCCAGCAACTATCTGGGTCTCACCCTGAAAGAAAATATCACGATCTATGCCGAAACAAGAGGTGACACGTTCTTGCCGCCCGCCGTCCAGCTTGACCTGAGACTGGAAAAGACCGTCAATATCGTCGGCTTAAACATCGGCGTCTTTGCGGATTGCTTCAATCTCTTCAACCGCGGCGTGTCCACGGGGATGTGGATGAATTCCAGCAACCTGACCACTTACAAATTCAAGCAGATGACCTCGATCAACGATCCGCGCATTTTCCAGCTTGGAGCCAGAATCACGTACTAATTCGCTCAAAGCAGCACCACAAAGGGAGACACTTCGGTGTCTCCCTTTTTTTTCTTTTTATGAAAAGGGCAGCGTATGCTCGCCCCTATTGCCGCCGACGCGGCGTTCCCGTAGAATACCCGCAATGCGATATTCCCCCCTCCTGGCCGTCATAACGGGACTCTTGGAATTCGGGGCGGGGATCTGGGTTTTTCTCGGCTTGCGCTTTGGCCGGAAGCGCATTCTTTGCCCGCTGGGGATAATCTTTCTGCTGTTGGCCGGGTACCAGTTCGCCGAGGTGGCGGTCTGCGGCCATTTGGAGAATAAGATCTGGACCCAGCTGGCCTTTTTCGACATCACCTGGCTCCCGCCGCTCGGGCTATGGCTGGCCGCCCAGCTCAGCGCGCCGCGGAACCGCTGGCTGAGGACAGCGGCGTTCGTCGACATGGCTCTGGCCTTGGCTTTTTCGGTTTGGATTTTCGCCGATCCCCAGGCTATCACCAAATCGGTCTGCGAGCTCGTCGTCGCCCGCTATTTCCCGACCGCCGTATTTGACATTTCCTATTCCCTCTTTTACCAGCTCAGCCTGCTCGTGACGATCTTCGGGGCCGCGGCCGGCATGGCCTCCTCCGAAGACGCCGTCCTGCGGAGACACCTGGCCAACCTTCAGACCGGGCTTCTCGGATTTTTATTGCCGGCGCTGGCCGTCCGGATCCTCGTCCCGGACGCGGGGGGAGGGCTCATGCCCTCGGTGATGTGCCACTTCGCCATCGTCCTGGCCGTGTCGCTCTTCGTCCTGGTTCTAAGGGAGCGGCGGACGGTCCTGAAGCCGAGCTGAGCGCCGTCTAAAATTTCGGTGACGGATGCTCTTTTAATAAAAAAGATTCCTTGACAGAAAAATAAACTCCCTGTATCTTCATTGTAGATACAAGGAGTGTGGAATGGTTACTCATATCCAAAAATGGGGCAACAGCCTGGCTGTCAGGATTCCGAAAGCGTTCGCCGATGAGATTAAGCTGGTCGAGAACACGTCTATCCAAATGATGCTCAAAGACGGCGCGCTTATGATCTTTCCTGAACAACAGACGGAATGGAGTCTCGAGGACCTCCTGGCCGATGTGACGGACCAAAACACCCACGGCGAGTGGGAAACCGGCGCAGCATCGGGGAAGGAAACATGGTGAGGCGGAACGCCTATGCCCCGCGGCGCGGCGATGTCGTCTGGATCACCTTGGCCCCTCAGTCCGGGCACGAGCAAGCCGGCCGGCGGCCCGCCGTCGTTCTTTCGCCGGAGGCTTATAATGTCAAGGTCGGGCTGGCCCTCTTTTGTCCGGTCACGAGTCAGATTAAAGCATATCCATGGGAAGTTCGAATTCCCGACGGCCTCCCCATCGCCGGAGTCGTCCTCTCCGATCAGGTCAAGAGCCTCGATTGGCGGACCCGC
>JAPKZI010000001.1 GCA_026393865.1 Candidatus Aminicenantota bacterium | reverse complement strand
CCTATCCCTAAGGCGGGAACATTTTTTTCAAGCATTAATTTTTCTATATCTTCTTGAAAACTTGTGGATGTTAATTTTTCTTGTTGTGCAAATAAATGGGTATTTGCATTTTTGGTAACACAACTGGAAAAACAGATAAGCGTGATAGAGAGTGAAATGGAAATCGTTGAATTTTTACCCATCGGTGACTCCTTTAATTATGAGGTCCTTTTAAGCTACGAAGTCGAGATCCACCTGAAGCTCATAAGCGATGCGGGAAAAAGCGCTTCGGCTACTTCCTGGGGAAAATGAACACTCCCGATGTTTTTTGTACTTGAATAAGATCCATTATGACTCCTTATTTCGTGATGCGGCCTGACTTCCGCCCGTTATCGATAAAGACGCAACCCAACGGGAATTGGTTGCTTGAGAAAACCGGAGGGGGAAAAGAATTCGACGATCGTCTTTCCTCTCCCGATGGAGCTTATGTTGAGTCCTCCGTTCGATACGCTTTTCGATATGGGAGCTCTTGATTCCAGCGGCGAGCTGGTTATAAGAAAATGCAATTGGGGTGAGTGAGGGGACTTGAACCCCCAACCTTCGGATCCACAGTCCGATGCTCTAACCAGTTGAGCTACACCCACCGTCGGTGAAAAGGGACATGATTTTCGCATCCTTCGGGGGGAATGTCAACTCAAGCGAATGGAAGAATGGAAAGAAGATGGAGGTTTGCACGATCGAGGATGGATGAGATCCTTCGCTTCGCTCAGGATGACAGAAAAAGGCTCAGGATGACCCCAGAGGGTCACATTTCCTTCTGGCCCTCGATCAAGTCCAGAACGTCGGCCGAGTCGCGCCAGTCCTCCCGCACTTTGACCGTGAGGTCCAAGTACACCGTCGCCTCCAGGATCTCCTCGATCTCGCGGCGGGCCTCGATCCCGATCTGCTTGATCAGCTGGCCGTGCCGGCCGATGACGATCTTACGGTGATTGTCCTTCTCGACGAAGATGTGGGCTTTGATGTACGTGACGGGACGCCTCGGCTTCGGCGTGGGGCCGCCTCCGGCCATGTGGTCCGGTTCGATGGATTTCGCTTCCTCTCCGGCCGCTTTCTTGTCCTCCGCCCTCGGCTCATTGCCCGGCGCTTGTTCAGCCGGCCCCTCCGGCTCGCGTTTCTCGATCGAATCGATGTAAGTTGCCGTCACCCAGGGCAGTTCTTTTTCGACGTGGGCGAGCAGCTTTTCCCGGATGATCTCGGCCAGGAGGAAGCGCTGGGACTGGTCGGTGACGTCGTCATCGCCGTAGAGCTTCTCGGCCGCCGGCAGGTTCTCGAAGATCAGCCGCTCGAGGACGTCCACATTCGTGCCCTTGAGGGCCGAAAGGGGAATGATCTCCTTGAAGTCGGCCAGGCCCCGGTACTGTTCGATCATCGGCAGGATGTTCCCTTTCGACACGATATCGACCTTGTTGATCAGGAGAAACATGGGTTTCTTCGCGTTTTTCAGGAACTCGAGGACGAACTCGTCGCCGTGGCCGTAGCGCTGGGTCGCGTCGATGAGAAGGCAGACGAGATCGGCCGTTTCGAGAGAGGAGTGGACGAAGTTCATCATCCGTTTGTTCAGCTTGTGCAAGGGCTTGTGAATCCCGGGGTTGTCGATGAAGACGATCTGGCCCTTGTCCGTCGTATGGATTCCCAGGATGCTGATCCGCGTCGTCTGGGGTTTATTGGAGATGATCGAGATCTTCTGGCCCAGAATGCGGTTAAGCAGTGTCGATTTGCCGACGTTGGGCCGGCCGACGAGAGCGACATAGCCGACTTTGCCTTCCTTCTTGGGCGCCTTCGTTTTTTTTGGTCTGGGCATGGTCAATCCTTCGGCTCCGCTTCCTTTGCCGGGGCCGGACGCTTGATCCGGATCTTCTTGATCCGCTTTTGGTCCACTTCGAGCACCTCGACCGAAAGGCCTTTGATTTCGGCCGTTTCGCCCTTGTGCGGCAGCCGCCCGAGGTGATGGGAGAGCAGGCCGCTGGCGGTGATGTAATCGTCCTCGGCCAGCTCCTGGTCGAAAATGTCCTCCAGCTCTTCGACCTTCACGTCGCCGGAGACGATATATTCCGTCGGGCTCACCGTCGTGATCTGGGCCTCTTCGGTGTCGTATTCGTCCTGGATCTCTCCCACGATCTCCTCGACCAGGTCCTCCATGGTCACCAGGCCGGAGACGCTGCCGTGCTCGTCGACGACGAGGGCCATCTTCTGTTTCTCTTTCTGGAATTCCTTGAGGAGCTCGGCGACCATCATCGACTCCGGAACGAAGATGACCGGCCGGAGAAAGGGATCGATCGGATCCTGGTCGTGCGCGGCCTCGGAGAATGCCAGAAGGTCCTTGGCGATGACGATGCCCTCGATGTTGTCGACGCGGTCCTTGTAAACGGGGATGCGCGAATACTTTTCGGTGATGATCAGGTTGCGGAGCTTCTGGATTGTGGCGTCCTTCCGGATGCAGACCATGTCCACCCGGGGGATCATGATCTCCCGGACGACGATGTCCCCGAACTCGACGACGCTCCGCAGCAGCTCGTCCTCGCCCTTCTCGATGATGCCCTCTTCCTTGGCCGAGTCGATGAAAGTCTCGATCTCCTCGTCGCCGGCTTCACGGTCGTCCTTGGCCTCGTCTTCGCTCTCTTCGCGTGCGCACAGCCAGCGGTTCATGACGAGAAGGGGAGAGGAAAGGACGAGGAAGAGCTTGTAAGACGGCAGGAACGAGGCCGCGAGGCGCTCTTTGTTCATCGTCCCGATGAGGCGGGGCAGAGCTTCGAAGAGGAGCCCATAAGCCAGCGCCAGTCCCAGGAAAAGCCAGAGCGGCCAGAGGCCGGCCCGTGGAATCGCGACGAAGACATAGACCGCGAAGGCGAGGAGAAAGATCGTCCGCCAGAATTCGACGGAAATATAGATCTCTTCATAATGTTTTAAAACGGCATGACGATAGGGTTTGTCGCGTTCCTCGAGGTAACCGCTCAGGCCGATCTTGGAGAAGCCGGCCAAGGCCATATGAAAGAGAGACAGGACAAAGGCGGCCAGGGCGCTGAGGATCAATCCCGACACGACGATCATGGGAACAGGGCCTGTCGGATCTTTTCTTCTTCGGCCTCGTGGCCCCGGCCGTGTCCGAATCCGAGAAGATGGATAAAGCCGTGGACGGCCAGGTATTCGAGCTCGCGCT
The DNA here is from genome assembly GCA_026393865.1 of Candidatus Aminicenantota bacterium. Lineage (GTDB taxonomy): Bacteria > Acidobacteriota > Aminicenantia > Aminicenantales > UBA4085 > JAPKZI01. Next base: position 22,439 of record JAPKZI010000001.1, on the reverse strand, counting down.
CCAGGCCGTGGCCGAGGCCGGCGGCCCGGGCCGAGGCCGTCGTGACCGAGATGATGATGTCGCCCAGGTAGAATTTGCCGTCCGCGCCCCGCTCGTTGAGCGGAAAACTGAGGACGTCGGTCGGCTTGTCCTTTTTCCGGAACTTCCGATTCAGTTCCCGGATCTCGGGATCGTCGACGAAAGCCAGGACGATCTCGGGCCGGTTGAGCTCATAGCGCCGGACGAGTCTTTTTAAAAGATGTTCGAACCGGTCGAGGTCAATCCGGAATTTCTTTTGGCGGTTCAGGATCTCGATCATGGCTGTCCTTGGGAGTTTTTTCGGGCTTTTTCTTTTTTTTCATCTCGAAATCGAAACCGGGATACTCGACCCGCGGCTGATAGATGAGAGTCAGCGTGGCCAGGAAGGAGGTGGCGATCATCCGCAGGTCCTTCAGCGAAAAATTGCTTTCGTCGAGCTGGCCGTCCTTGATGTAATTGTCGAAAATGTCTGTGATGACCCGTTTGAGGTTTTCCTCTTTGTGAACCTTCAGGCTCCGCGAGGCGGCTTCGATCGAGTCGGCCAGCATGACCAGGGCAGCCTCCTTCGTCTGCGGCGGCGGCCCCGGGTAGCGGTAGGTCTCCTCGCCGATCTTTTGCAAGTCGGGATCGTATTTTTCCTTGGCTTTCTGGTAGAAATAGCGGACCAGAGAGTTGCCGTGATGCTGCTCGATGATCTCCTTGATCTCCGGCGGCAGCTTCGCCTTGCGGGCGATCTCCACGCCTTCTTTGACGTGGTTGATGATGACCAGCGTGCTCATGCTCGGGGTGAGGTCCTTGTGGACGTCGATCTTGCGGTTCTTATTCTCGATGAAATACTCCGGCATCTTGATCTTGCCGACGTCGTGGTAGAGCGCCCCGGCCTTGACCAGCAGGGGATCGAGACGGATGGCTTCCGCGGCCTTTTCGGCGAGCGAGGCCACCAGCAAAGAATGATGATAGGAACCGGGAGCCTCCATGGCCATCGTCCGGAAGATCTCGGAATCGGAGTTGGTCAGCTCGAGGAGTTTCGATTGGGTGAGGAAACGGAAGATCTTTTCGTAAAAAGGTTGGAGGACGAAGGCCAGCGCGGCGCCGAGCAGCCCTCCCGCGACCCCCATCAGGATCTCGGCCAACAGGGCGTCCAGGCCGGCCAGGCGCGCCCGGACGAGGTGAAGGGTGATGATGACGACGACGTTCAAGGGGGCGACAAGGAAAATACCGGCCCGGATGGCCGAGGTCCGCTTCTGGCGCTGGAAATATTTGATGCCGTAGATGGCCGCCAGGCCGCCGATCAGGCTGAAGATCATGAGGTAGTAATTGGCGCCGAACAGATACCCCACCACCAGGCTGTTGAGGATCGCATAGATCAAAGCGACGGTGTTTCCCGTCAAGAAGGCGAAGAGGAGGACTCCGAATTGATAGGGAAAAGCGAACTTGTAGCTGTCGGCGTTCGAAAAGAGGAAGATCCGGGCATTCTGGCTCGAGATATTCGCCAGAAAAAGCATGGTTTTATAGGTCAGGAGAGCGATGGCCAGGGTCAGCCCCATCATCAGGAAATACTTGAGAGCGGTCCGCCGGCTGAACAGGGACCGGAGATAGAACCAGATGGACAAGAGGAGGAGAACGAAGAGGAGGAACGCCCCGAGAAAGTTGGTCAGCCAGGTCTGCCTCGTCCTCAGGTTCTGGTTGATGAGCCGGATCTGTTTGAGGGCCTCCGCCGCCGCTTCGTCGCCCTTGCGGAGGAGGACCTTGCCTTTCTTGATCGTGAAAAAGACGGATTCCACGTCGAGACGCGCCTTGTCCTTCTTGGCCGCGGTCGCGATATCGCTGAAGGAAACGTTGGGAGCCACGAATCCGAATGAGAGGCTGATGAGGATGCCCTTCTTCCGGGCCGAGAGTTCGAGCTTGTTGATCTCGACGACGAATTCGTCCTTGGCTTCCTTGATCTCGCGGATGTCCTGGGGACGAAGGATTTTCTCGGATTCCCGGCTCCGGATGAGGGAGAATCCCCGCTCCTGCTCCCCGTGCGTGAAGAGGGTCTTTGAAAGGATGATTCCCCGGCCGGAATATTTTTCGACGAGTCCGATGAGGATGGCCTCGAGATCGGGACCGAAGCCTTCCTTTTCCATGGTGACGAAGGCGGGCGTTCCCAGTTCGAGGCCGAACTTGTCCTGGACGGTCTTCTGGATCTGGCCGTAGTCCTTCTTGTCCGGAGGCGTCTTCAGCCAGTCCCGTCCCAAGGCGAAAAACTGCCGGATCTTTTCCTCGGCGGCGAGGAAGACATTGGGATCGAGAACGTAGACGGGCAGGACGGCCTCGGCCGCGTCCCGGCGCTGGGCTTCCGTCGTTTCGATGTCCTCGACGGTGAGGTCGGCGGGCGCGACGATATCGGCGCCGGCGATCTCTCCGGGCTTGAGCTCGGGGAGGGCTTTCGTCGGGCTGTAGGAGATGATGAAGCCGATGACCAGGGCGAAGAGGACGATGTACAAGAACGGGCTCTCAAACAGGACGCGGACGGACTTCGCCGGATTCGCTTGGGACGGCTGGCCTTGACCGTTCTCGCGCCTGGGCGAAAAGGAAGGGCCCTTGAAGAGCCTGAGGTTCTTGAACGAGATGAAGCTCATGATCAGGGAGCCGCTTTGGCTTCCGCTTTCTGGTAGGCCCTGATGATCTTCTGGACCAAGGGATGCCGGACGACGTCCTTCTCGGTGAAGGTGCAGAAAGCGATCTCCTTGATCGGGGCCAGGATCTTGAGGGCATGGAGCACGCCGGACTTCGCCGGCTGGGGAAGGTCGATCTGGGTGATGTCGGCCGTGATGACCACTTTGGAATCGAAGCCCGCCCTCGTCAGGAGCATTTTCATCTGCTCCTTGGTCGTGTTCTGGGCTTCATCGAGGATGATAAACGCGCTGTTGAGCGTGCGGCCGCGCATAAAGGCCAGCGGGGCGATCTCGATCATCCCTTTCTCGATGAGCCGGTTGGCGTGATCGGCCTGGACCAGGTCGAACAGGGCGTCATAGAGAGGTCGGAGATACGGATTGATCTTCTGATACATGTCGCCCGGAAGGAAGCCGAGCTTCTCGCCCGCTTCGACGGCCGGCCGGGTCAGGATGATGCGGCTGACGAGCTTGTTCTGGAAGAAGGAGAGGGCCATGGCCATGGCCAGGTAGGTCTTTCCGGTGCCGGCCGGGCCGATCCCGAAGACGACGTCGCGGTTCCGGATGGCCTGAAGGTAATCCTGCTGGTTGAGGCTTTTCGGCGTGACCGATTTCCGGGACAGGTTCAAGGCCTCGGCCGGAAAATAGTTTTCCAGCGGTTTTTCCTGCCCTTCTTCGAAGAGGTCCAAGACGATGTGGAAATCCTCTTCTTTGAGGTCGTGGCCCTTTTCTTCGAGCTCGTGGATCTTATCGAAGTAGGCTTTTGCGTACTCGACCTTTTTCGGGTCGCCGTCGATGATCAGGCTTTCGCCCCGGATAGAGAGGCTGACGCCCAGCCGGTTTTCGAGCTTTTTCAGGTTGCGGTCGAGGACGCCGAAAAAGACGTTCTTCCGGGTAAAGGGGTGGGTGATTTTTTCCATATCAAAGGGCGAGAAATGAGTCGTCAAGCATTGAAATCATTATAAACACGGATAAAGCCGTTTTGTCAATACAAGGAAGGAAGAAGGGGAGGGGGTGCCCCTGTTCTGTTCCTTGACACGAGTCCGCCGTCGGCGATATAGTCATTTCCAAACGTGAAGACTTATTCGCTGACCCATCTCAAGCAGCTCGAGGCCGAGAGCATCCACATCATGCGCGAGGTCGCGGCCGAGTTCGAGCGGCCCGTCATGCTTTACTCCGTGGGCAAGGACTCGTCCTGCATGGTCCGCCTGGCCCAGAAGGCTTTCCATCCGGGGAAAATGCCGTTCCCTCTCCTGCACGTGGACACCGGTTATAAGTTCGGTGAAATGGTCGAGTTCCGGGATCGGTTTGTTCAGAAAATCGGCGCGGATCTCATTGTCTACAAACACGCCCAGGCCGGCGTCGTCAATCCCTTCCAACTTGGCACCCAAAAATGCTGCGCTATTCTCAAGACGCAAGCCCTCGTCGAGGCCGTCCGCGTCCACAAGTTCGATGCCGCTTTCGGGGGAGCGAGGCGCGAGGAGGAGAAATCCCGGGCCAAGGAGCGGGTCTTCTCGTTCCGCGACGAACTGGGGCAGTGGGATCCCAAGCACCAGCGCCCCGAGCTGTGGAATCTTTATAATGCCAAGGTGAACAAAGGCGAATCCATCCGCGTGTTTCCGCTGTCGAACTGGACCGAACTCGATGTGTGGCAGTACATCCACATGGAGGACATCCCGGTCGTGCCCATGTACTTCGCCCGGGAACAGGAGATGATCGTCCGTGACGACCAGCTCATACCCCTCGACGGGCCGATCCCCTTGAAGCCGGGCGAAAAGCCTCGGAAGGTCATGTGCCGGTTCCGCACGCTGGGCTGCTATCCGTGCACTGGCGCCGTCCGCTCTTCGGCCAAGACCGTCCCGGAGATCATCGAGGAAATGCTCGAGGTCCGCATTTCGGAGCGCTCCACCCGCGTGATCGACCACGACGCCGAAGGTTCGATGGAGATGAAAAAGCGGGAGGGTTACTTCTGATGTCCTCGATCGACGACTTCCTCTTGAAAACCGCGAAAAAGGACCTCCTCCGGTTCTCGACGGCGGGAAGCATCGACGACGGCAAATCGACGATGATCGGCCGCTTGCTCCACGACTCGAGAAATATCTATGACGACCAGCTCGCCTCGATCCGCAAGGTATCGCGCGAGAAAACGTCCGCCGAGCAGATCGACTTTGCCCTCCTCACCGACGGCCTGAAGGCCGAACGGGAGCAGGGGATCACCATCGATGTGGCCTACCGCTACTTTTCCACGCCCAAACGCAAATACATCATCGCCGACACGCCCGGACACGAGCAATATACCCGGAACATGGCCACCGGCGCGTCCACGGCCAACCTCTCCGTCGTCCTGATCGACGCCCGCAACGGCGTCTTGCCCCAGACGCGGCGCCACTCCTTCATCGCCTCGCTCCTCGGCGTCCCGCACCTCGTCGTCACCGTGAACAAGATGGACCTCGTCGACTACAGCGAGCCGGTCTTCAACGCCATCAAGGAGGAGTTCTCGGCCTTTGCCGCCAAGCTCGGCAACGTCGACATCCGGTTCCTCCCGATCAGCGCGCTCCGGGGCGACAATGTCGTCACCCGCAGCGCCCGCATGCCCTGGTACACCGGGGAGAGCCTGCTCGAGCTTCTCGATAACATCTACATCGGCAGCGACCACAACCTGGTCGACCTTCGCTTCCCGGTCCAGCACGTGATCCGTCCGCACCCGGACTTCCGCGGCTACGCCGGCGTGGTCACCTCCGGGATCCTCCGGAAGGGCGATGAACTCCTGGCCCTGCCGTCCATGACGACCAGCCGGGTGAAGTCCATCGTGACCTACGACGGGGACCTGGAGGAAGCCTTCCCGCCGCTGTCGGTCTGCGTCACCCTCGAGGACGAACGCGACATCAGCCGCGGCGAGATGCTCGTCCACCGGCACAACCTGCCGCGCGTGGAACGGCGTTTCGAGGCCATGGTGGTGTGGATGGGAGACAAACCCATGGATCTCAATTCACCCTACCTCATCAAGCACACCACCCGGCTCACCCGGGCCCGCATCGACCAGGTCCGCTACAAGGTGAACGTCAACACCCTCCAGCGATCGTCCGCGGAGGCCTTGGCTTTGAACGAAATCGGCCGGGTCGTCTTCACCTCCCATCTTCCTCTCTTTTGCGATCCGTATACGAAGAACCGCGGCACCGGTTCGTTCATCCTGATCGATACCGTCAACAACACGACGGTCGCCGCCGGCATGATCATCGACCGCGAGCCGGCGGACCAGCTCCCCTCGCGCATGGCCGGAGCCGCGGACGAGAAGGTCCCCCATGCCCGCCGCAGCGAAAGCCGGATCGCGCCGGCGGACCGCGCGGCGCGGTACAGACAGAAGGCCGTCACCATCTGGCTGACCGGCCTCGTCTCGTGCGGCAAAATCGAGATCGCTTACGCGCTCGAACGGAAGCTGTTCGAGCTCGGCGCGGTCTGCCTGGTGCTCGAGGGGGAGAGTGTCCGCCACGGCCTGAGCCGCGAGTTGGACTTCAGCTCGGAGGGCCTCGCGGAGCATCTGCGCCGCGTGGCCGAGACGGCCAGGATGCTCAATGACTCCGGCCTGATCGTGATCGGCGCGTTCGTCTCGCCGACCGAGTCGGTTCGCGCTCAAGCGGCCGCGATCATCGGTCAGGACCGTTACCTGGAGGTCCACGTGGACGCGCCGATCGACTGGTGTGAACAGCACGATACCGCCGGGCTTTACCCCAAGGCCAGGGAAGGGAAGATCAAGAACCTCGCCGGGGTCAATATGCCGTATGAGCCTCCGGCCCATCCCCATCTCCGGATTTTTCCGGTCCAGACCGAGGCTGATGGCGCCGCTGACGAGATCCTGAAGAGACTGCGGGCGGACGGGATCTTTCCCTTGAAAGGGTGAACGTCCCTCCTCCCTCACGGATCCGGTTTCTCTGGATCTTCGGGCCACGGCAGAGAGAGGATCCTGACAGACGGTCAGGGGAGGCCCAGGTTGAAAAAATAGGGCAGGTGGTATATAAATACGCTTAATTTTTTCGCGCGGACGCCGCGCCCAGGAGAGACATATGGATAAGGAATTCACCACGATTTCGATCCCCACCTCTCTGTATAAGAAGATCGAGGAGTCGATCCGAGGCACGGAGATCTCGTCCGTCAGCAGCTATATCGCCAAGGTCGTCCAAGAGGCTCTTTCCAAGGCGGAAGCCGAGCCGGACGTCTTCAATAAAGAGGACGAGGAAAAGATCAAAGAGCGCTTGAAAGCGCTGGGATATATCGACTGAAGGAATTGCCCGAAAAATGGGAACTCCATGATCCCGCCCCACGGCCCTAAGCTCGTCGATCGCGTCCTCGACGACGCTCAAAGACGCGATGTCCTCGAGAAAACCAAAGGCCTGCCTCACGTTCAGCTGGACGAGGGATCGATCAGTGACGTCGAGAACATCGCCACGGGAGTCTTCAGTCCCCTGGCGGGGTTCATGGGCCGGGAGGATTTCCACCACGTCCTCAACGAGATGCGGCTTTCGAACGATATCCCCTGGACCATTCCGATCGTTCTCGATGTCGACAAGGGCGAGGCCGCACGGCTCAAAGCCGGAAGAGATGTCGTCCTGGCCGATGAAGAGGGCGATCCCGTCGCCGTTCTCCACCTTGAAGAAAAATATGATTATGATCGGGAAGAGATGGCCCGGAAGGTGCTCGGAACGACGGACTCCGCTCATCCAGGTGCGGCCAAGGTCCTGGGCCTGAAAGACGTCCTTCTTTCCGGCAAGATCGACCTTTTCCGGGAGGCCCCCACTCCGTACGGCCGGTTCAAGCTCAGCCCCCGGGAAACCCGGGTCCTGTTCAAGGAAAAAGGCTGGCGGACGGTCGCCGGTTTCCAACCAAGCGGCACCCCTCACTTCGGGCAGGAGCCTATGAGGAATCCGGCCCTCGCCTTCACCGACGGGCTCTTCCTCAGCCCCGTAGTCGAAAAAAAGAAGAAAGGGGTCGCTAAGGACGAGGTCATTCTGGCCTCGTGCAAAGAGCACATGAAGGATCCCTATTGGAAGCAACGGGCGGTGATGGCCGTCCTCCAGCTGCAGGCGAGGCACGCCGGCCCCCGTGAAGCCGTCTTCCATGCCCTCATCCGCAAGAACTTCGGTTGCACGCACATCATCATCGACCGGGACCGGGCCGGCGCCGGAAATTACTACCATCCCTTCGCCGCGCAGGACATTTTCGAGGAATTCCCCGATCTCGGGATCGTGCCGCTGTTTTTCCGCGGCGACGACAGGGACCCGTTCCATGAGTGAAATCAGACAGAAACCGAAGCGAAAGGTGCTGATCATCGGGCTCGACTCGGCCCCGGCGGAGATCGTCATCGACCGGCGCGACGAATTTCCCGTGCTCCGCAGCTTGATCGAGGGCGGTTGGCATGGGACGATGCGGAGCTCGGACCCTCCCATCACGATCCCCGCCTGGATGGTCATGACCACGGGCAAGGACGCCGGCCGGCTCGGCCTTTACGGGTTCCGTCACCGGACCGGCTATTCCTACGACAAGATGTGGATCGCCACCGCCCAGGCCTTCAAAGAGCGGGCGATCTGGGACGTCATCGGCGACCACGGCGGACAGAGTTGCCTGGTCAGCATCCCGCCGAGCTATCCTCCGCGCAAAGTGCCCGGGCACCTCATCTCCTGTTTCCTCACTCCCGACAGCCAAAAGGAATATACCTATCCGGCCGGTCTCCGGCCGGAGCTCGAATCCCGGTTCGGCCCGTATCTGTTCGACGTCGTTTTCCGGACCGAGGACCGCGAGGCGATTCTTAAAGAGATCTACGACATGACGGCGAAGCGATTCGAGGTGATCCATTATCTGATGACGACGAAGCCTTGGGACCTGTTCATGTTCGTCGAGATCGGCGTCGACCGGGTTCAGCACGCCTTCTGGAAATATATGGACACGGCCCACCACCTCTACGAGCCCGGGAACAAATACGAGAACGTCATTCTCGATTATTACAGATACCTGGACCGCAAGATCGGAGACCTGCTGGCGGCCGCCGGCGATGAGACGATCGTTCTGGTCATTTCCGACCACGGAGCGAAGCGGATGAAGGGAGCCTTCTGCATCAACGATTGGCTGATCGAGGAAGGCGACCTCGTCCTCAAGGAGACGCCCAAGCGGGGAGCCAGCATTGAAAAGACGGCCATCGACTGGCCGAAGACGAGGATCTGGGGCTGGGGAGGTTATTACGCCCGCCTCTTCCTTAACGTCGAAGGACGGGAACCGCAGGGCGTCATCAGACCCGCGGATTATGAGAGTGAGCGCGATCGCCTCATCGAGCGCCTGAAGGCGATCCGCGGGCCGCGCGGCGAGACCTGGGAGACGCGCGTCATCAAGCCCAACGAGTATTTCGATGAGGTCCGGGGCGATTATCCGGATCTAATGGTCTATTTCGACGACCTCTTTTGGCGGTCGGCGGGAACCCTCGGTTACGGCACGAAATATCTCCTCGAAAATGACACGGGACCCGACGATGCCGTCCATGCCCAGGAGGGGATGTATATTTTTCACGATCCTAAAGAGCGGCGGAGCCGCCGCAAAGAAATTGACATTTTGGATGTAGCGCCGACCGTGCTCCAAGCCATGGGGTTGCCCGTCCCGAGCGATATGAAAGGGAGGATCTTCACGGCGGCCGAGGCCCCGGGTATTGCCTAGGGGTCCACTTCCGCCGCGAAGGCTCGTCCCTTGACCGGGTGAGATCGGCGGGCCGCGGGAACGGACCGCGATGAGGCGCTATTAAGGAGACTTGCGATCAATGTGCGAACATGAGCAGAAGGGCGTGACCCTGTGGTTCACCGGGCTCCCGTGCTCGGGCAAATCGGCCGTGGCCGACCGCCTGGCCGAACGATTGAAGGACCGCGGCTATCGGGTGGAACGGCTCGACGGCGACATCGTCCGGCGAAGCCTGACCAGGGACCTCGGCTTCTCCAAGGAGGACCGAGACGAGAACATTCGCCGGGTCACGTTCGTGGCGAAGCTCCTGACCCGGAACGACGTTTTCGTCCTGACCTCGTTCATCTCTCCCTACCGGGACGTCCGGGCCCACGCCCGCCGGGAGATCGGCCGCTTCCTCGAGGTCTATACGAAATGCTCCCTTGAGGAATGCATGCGGCGCGACGTCAAGGGCATGTATAAGAAGGCGATCGAAGGCAAGATCAAGGAGTTCACGGGCGTTTCCGATTCCTATGAGGAGCCCGTCGATCCGGAGATCCTCCTCGAGACCGACAAGGAGACCCTCGAGGAAAGCACGGCCAAGGTCCTGGCGAAAATGAGAGAACTGGGCTATTTGGAGTAAAGGAGCGAAGGGATAACGACCATGGTCCGATCCTGTCTTGTGACCGGGGGAGCGGGCTTCATCGGCTCCCATCTTGCCGAGGAGCTCGTCCGTCGAGGTTTCAAGGTCCGGGTCCTGGACAATTTTTCGACCGGCAAGCGGGAGAACCTCGCTTCCTTCCGGGAAGCCGTCGATCTCATCGAAGGGGACGTCAGGGACCTGAGGACCTGCCGGTCGGCCGCGAGCGGAATGGATTACGTCTTTCATGAGGCCGCCCTGGCTTCGGTCCCTCTTTCGGTCGAGGACCCTTTCCTCACCGACGACATCAACGTCGGCGGAACCCTCAATATGCTCTGGGCGGGGAAGGAGGCCGGGATCAAACGGCTGGTGTTCGCCTCCTCGACCTCGGTCTATGGCGACAATCCCGACCTTCCCAAAGACGAGGAGATGTCGGGCGTCCCGCTCTCTCCTTACGCCCTGAGCAAATGGATCGGCGAGAAATATTGTCAGTCGTTCAGCCTGATCTATGGGATTCCGACGGTCGGCCTTCGTTACTTCAATGTCTTCGGGCCCCGCCAGGACCCGCAATCCCAATACGCGGCGGCCATCCCCATCTTCCTCTCCCGGATGCTCGGAGGCGGGCGGCCGGTCATCTATGGCGATGGCGAACAGACCCGCGATTTCGTCTTCGTTCGGGACGTCGTCGAGGCCAATCTCCTGGCGGCCGAGACGGAGGGCGTCTCCGGCCAGGTGTTCAATATCGCCTCGGCCGAAAGCCTCAGCGTGAACGCGCTCGTCCGGACGATCAACGACGTCCTGGGGACGTCGATCGAGGCGGTCTACGCGCCGGCGCGCCCCGGCGATATCCGGCATTCGGCCGCGGACATCCGTAAAGCCGAAGCGGGACTTGGCTACCGTCCTGGCCGCGATTTCCGCCGGGGGCTGGAAATGACCGCGGCCTGGTTTAAAGAGAAAAGGAGGTCCTCATGAAAATTGCGGTGATCGGAACGGGATATGTCGGGATCGTCACCGCCGTCGGCTTGGCCGAGTTCGGCCACGCGGTGATCGGCGCCGATAAGGTTTCCGAAAAGATCGAGAAGATCTCGCGCGGCGACGTGCCCATTTATGAACCGGGCCTGGAGGAGCTCTTGAAGTCCAACTTGAAAAAGGGGACCCTCGCCTTCAGCTCCGATTTGAACGGGACCATCCAGGCGGCCGATGTCATCTTCGTCTGCGTCGGAACGCCGCAGGGGGACGACGGCAGCGCCGACATGTCCCAGATCGAGGAGGTCTCCCGGCTGATCGCGGAGAACCTGAACGGGTACAAGGTCGTGGTGGAAAAAAGCACGGTCCCGGTCAAGACGTCCTCCTGGATCAAGCGGACCATCAGCCTCTACAAGAAGAGCGACCAGGAATTCGACGTCGCCTCCAATCCCGAGTTCCTCCGGGAAGGCTCGGCGGTCGCGGATTTTCTGAAACCCGACCGGATCATCATCGGCGTCGAGACCGAGCGCGCCCGGGACATGCTGACGAAGATCTACGCCGGTTTCAAGGACCGGCTGTTCATCACCAATATCGACACGGCCGAGCTCATCAAACACGCCTCGAATTCCTTCTTGGCCATGAAGATCTCCTACATCAACCTGATGGCGAACCTGTGCGAACGGACGAACGCCGACGTCGAGCAGGTGGCGAAGGGGATGGGCCTCGATCCCCGGATCGGCGGCCTCTTCCTCAAGGCGGGGTTGGGTTACGGCGGCTCGTGTTTTCCCAAGGACCTCAAGGCGCTGATCAAGATCGGAGAGGATCTCGGCGTGAACATGAACCTTCTCAAGGAGACGGACCGGGTCAACGTGGAACGGACGCGTCTCTTCCTGGAAAAAATCAAGCGGGCTTTGTGGATCCTGAAGGACAAGAAGATCGCCGTCCTCGGCTTGGCTTTCAAACCCGAGACCGACGATATCCGGGAGGCGCCGGCCATCAAGTTGATTAAGGACCTGCTTAACGAAGGAGCCATTCTCCGGCTTTACGATCCCGAGGCGCAGGCCAATATGAAAGAGCTGTTTCCGGAGGACAAGGTCCGGATCACCTATGCCAAGACGCCTTACGAGGCGGCGAACGGAGTCAACGCCCTTCTCCTCTGCACGGAGTGGAAAGAGTTCTCCGAACTCGACCTCGGCAAGATCAAGGGCCTGGAAAGAGTTCTCCGAACTCGACCTCGGCAAGATCAAGGGCCTCATGGCCAATCCCATCATCATCGACGGCCGCAATATCTTTCAGCCCGAGGACGTGAGAAAGCTCGGATTCGAGTACTATTGCGTCGGCCGAAGATAAGATAAAGAGGGACACGGACCGAATTTCTTAATTCGATACGTGTCCCCGTTTTTTCAGCGGCCCCGTTTGATCGTCAGAGTGTGGTCTTTAAAGTCCGTCTCGACAGTCAGAAAAGCGTCGTTATTCACCCTCGCGGACTGATAGACGAGTTTCGCGCCGTCTCTTCGAACATCGATATTTTTCAGCTCCTCGACAGCAGCGGCATCCCGGATCCACGGAAGGAGGAGCTTGATGTTCCCCCGGGCTGGAATATTGCTGTTGTAACGAAAGGTGACGAGTCCGGCCCGTTCATCCCATTGATAGTCATAGGCGGCGAAGGCGCCCTCCGCGGGAATGAAAACGTGGGCCATAACCCGATCGGCGCCGGGCTTGGGCTCGAGGGCCAGGGAATCCGCGGCGATCTTGAAACCGAAATATCCCTCGAACAGGGCTTGGCCCAGACTGCCGGCGCTTCCGGAATAAAAAGCGCTTCCTTGACCCTTTCCGCCGGGGCTGTCCCATTCATAGAGGCCTTTATTGGCTATGTTCTTGCGGGCGATCTCGATGAGCTTCTCCCTGGCCGCGCGGCTGAACCCGTGTTCGAACATCGCCGCGATGAGCTTTCCTCCAAACCAGTCCCATTGCCCGCCGTTCTGGTACTCGAAAGGCTGGTCCATCATCGGGTGCTTGAAAAAACCCTGCGGATAAGGGGGGAGAAGGGCGCCGCTGATCGTCGACATGGAAAATTGTTTTTGGCGGGTGAGGGCGGCTTCGATGATCCGCCGGCATTGGTCGTCCGAGGCCAGTCCAGAGATCATGGCCTCGGTGTTTCCGCCCATGGCGAACATAGCCTCCTCGTCGAAGTCGTGCTTCAGGGCGTCGAGGTGGATATGGACCCGGAAGAACCCCTTGTCCTTCTGCCAGAGCCATTGATCGGCGTTCTTCCGGATGAGTCCGGCCCGCTCTCGCCAGGCCGCGGCTTGATCGGCCTGCCCGCCGGCCGACAGCATCCAAGCCAGATCCCGGGCCGCGGCATAGAATTGGCTCTGATCGTAAATGTCGCAGGTCCAGTGCGTCGTCCGATCGACATAGATGGCCCGCTGGTCCGGAGCGTTCATGTCCACATCGCCCCAATCCGCGGTGTGCGCGCCCGTGAGGAGCCCATGGGCCTTGTCGAACCGCAGCCGGAGGACGGAGTCGAGCGCTCTCTCCAAACGCGAGAGAACGGTCGCGCCTTCGATCTTTTTCCCCAGCCAGGCGGTCCCCGCCAGCCGCGTGACCTGGGCGGCGGCGCGGACGGCGCTCGTTTCCTGGTCGGTTTCGGTCGTGTTCTTGTCGGCCTTGCCCCGCGAATCGATCCAGTCCTCGAGCGACCCGTCGGCCCGCTGATAGGCCAGATGCTCCTCGATCCAGGATTGAAGGAAGGGCGTCTCATAGAAGAAACGTGAAGCGGGGATGATCGTGCTCGCGTCACGGAGCCAGATCTGGGGATAAGCTGAACCCGCGGCAAATCCTGAGACCGGCCCCGTACGTCCAGGAAAGGTGACTTTGTTGTGGCTCAGCGTCGAGCGGATGAGCTTGAAGAGCTCCCCGAATTCCCCGACGCTCGAGCGGACATCGGTAAAGGCGCCGAACTCCAGATCTTTTCCGGATTGGGCGGCGGATGGATCGGGATTCGTTCCGAAGATGAAAAGGCCGAGAGCCAAGATCCCGATGGCCGTCCCGGCGCGTTGTCTCTCTTTCATATTTCAACAGATCCGGGGCAGGAGTTCGGACGTCAGAGGCTCGAGCAGGCGCAGGCCGCCGGCCGAGGTCCTCAGCAAGAGCTCTCCCGGCCGGCCGACCCGGTTTTCGATCCGGCCGATGATGGCCGCTTTCCGACCGAGCGGATCTTTCTTGATCCGGGCCAGAATGGCCCGGGCTTTCCGCTCGGGAACGACAAGAACCGCCCGCCCTTCGCAGGCCAGATACAGCGGATCGATCCCGAGGAGCTCGGTCGCGGCGCGGACGGGGTTCGACAACGGGATCCGGTCCTCGTCGAGGAGGATCGAATAGGGGATCTGCTCGGCCAGTTCGGATAGAATGGTGGCCAGGCCGCCCCGGGTGATGTCGCGCATCCAGAGGGCTCCGCTCCTCCAGAACGGAATAAGGAAGTTCAGGGGGGCGCAGTCGCTTTTGACGCGCGATTCGAGTCCGAAATCGCCCCGGGCGGTCAATACGGCCAGGCTGTGCTCGCCGAGCGTTCCGGTCAGGATGATCGCGTCGCCGGGCCGGATGTGGCGGGGCCGCGGCTTGGCGACGATCCGGCCGATGCCCGAGGTGTGGATGAAGATTTTGTCCGCCTGGCCCTGTTTGACGACCTTCGTATCGCCGGTGACGATTCGGACGCGGGCCCGGTCCGCCGCCGCTTTCAGAGAGCGGATAATCCGTTCCAGCGCGGTCCATTCCAGGCCCTCTTCCAGGATCAGTCCCAGCGAAAGATAGAGGGGGACGGCCCCGGAAACAACCAGGTCGTTCACCGTGCCGTTGATGGCGAGCTTGCCGATGTCGCCTCCGGGAAAAAAGATCGGATCCACGACATAGCCGTCCGTCGTGAAGGCGATTCCGGACGGCAGATGGCTGGCATCGAGAAGGGCGGCAAGGAACGGGTTCTTGAAGGCCGGGACGATGCGGCCGGCGATGAAATCCCGCATGGACTTGCCGCCGCCGCCCAGTTCCAAACTGATCCTGTTCATGATCCTGGGCCCCTGAATTTATGGTGAACGAGGCAGGCCCCCTCGAAAGAGACCATACACGGGCCGTGGGGGGTTTCGGGAGTGCATTTTTTCCCGAAGAGGGGACACTGGGGGGGAGAAATGACGCCTCGCAGAACGGCCCCGCAGCGGCATCCCGGAAGGTCGCTTTCCCGGGCCTCGATGCCCAGATCGTGCTTCCGTTCGGCGTCATAAGCGGCGAATCCGGCTTTCAATCGAAGTCCGCTTCGAGGGATCAAACCCAGCCCGCGCCAGCAGGCGTCTTTCGGTTCCAGGATCTCCTCCATGATCTCCCGGGCGATCGGATTTCCTTCCGGACGGACGACCCGCCTGTATTCGTTCGCCACGATCGGTTTTTTCCCCCGGATCTGGTCGAGGATGGAGCGGATTCCCAGCAGGATGTCCCCCGGCTCGAATCCTGCGATGACTCCCGGGTAGCCAAATTCGCGGGCGATGAACTCATAGGGCTCCTGGCCGATGATGGCGCTGACGTGGCCGGGATATAAAAAGCCGGAGAGCCTGACCTCGCCCGATTCGAGAACGGCCCGCAGCGGAGGCGGGATCAACCAGAGCCCGGACAGGATGGAATAATTGGACAGCTTTTCCTTGCTTGCCGACCTCGCCGTCAGGGCGATCGAAGGGATGGTCGTTTCGAATCCGACGCCGAAAAAAACGACCTCTTTGTCCCCGTGACGTCGGGCGAGGTCCAGGGAATCGTCCGGCGAATAGACGATCCTGACCTCCGATCCTCGGGCCGGGGCGGTGGACTGGAGGGAGCCGAGGCGGGTCGGAACCCGGGTCATGTCGCCGAAGGTGGCCAGGATGACGTTCTCCCTCTCCGTCACGAGCCGGATGGCGGCCTCATGGACCTCGCCCGGGGTGATACAGACCGGGCAGCCGGGTCCGGAAACCATCTCGATTCCGGCGGCCGCGAGCATCGATTGGAGGCCGTACCTGTGGATGGTCATGGTATGCGTGCCGCAGACCTCCATGATCCGGCAGGGAGAGGGGAGGGCTTTCTTTTTTTCCCGGATATCGGCGATCAGGGCATCGATGACCTTTTTCCGCCTGAACTCGTTCGCCGCGGCCATGGCCAGATTTTCAACTCTTTTCGGCGATTTCCCGGAGCAGGTCGAGGGTTTCCCGGGCGTCCTCCTCGTTCAGGCGGGAAATGGCGAACCCGGCGTGGACGATCACCCAGTCGCCGATCCGGATGTCGTCGAGGAGAGCGAAGTTCGTCCTGACCTTTGTACCCAGGTAATCGATCCTGCCGGTCCGGTGGACCTCATTGATCTCGATGACCTTCGACGGTATCCCTAAACACATTGTTGTTCTCTTTTCAGCCAACTTAGATTAACAGATTTACCATATTAAGTGAAGCCGCAATAGATGGGAAGGACCAAGGCTACGGTTTTATTTGTTAGTCTGTGAGCGAAGAAGCGGGCGAACGCTCTATCTACGGACTGAACCGGACGACAAGATCGGGAAACGGCTGAGCGACCATGGAGGGTTCAGCCTTTCCGAGCCGTCCTTCGAGGAAAGCCGGCCCGGAAAGCAGGCCGGCCGGCGAAGCATGTTTGAGCTTCCCGGCGCACTCCCGTAGTTAGGAAGCCGGGAAGCGAGTTCTGAGCCGCCGAGAAGGACGGCGAGGAAACGGCGTTAAGAACCCGAGTCGGGAGCGAAGCCATTTCCCGATCTTGTCTACATGACCCGCGACAAAGAGAGCGTTCGCCCGCTTCGAGCGAATCCCCCCTTTTGACTATTGAGTGGGAAAA
The DNA here is from genome assembly GCA_026393865.1 of Candidatus Aminicenantota bacterium. Lineage (GTDB taxonomy): Bacteria > Acidobacteriota > Aminicenantia > Aminicenantales > UBA4085 > JAPKZI01. The sequence continues at coordinate 5,608 of JAPKZI010000001.1, read as the reverse complement.
ACCTATAATGTCCGCATGTTCAAGGATTTAGAAGGCTTTCTTGCCCCCGGAAGCGAGGAAGAACGCCTGGCGGGCGAACTCGACCTGACGAGGATCCCGCGGCATGTGGCCATCATCATGGATGGGAACGGCCGTTGGGCCAAGAGCCGGAATCTGCCTCGCATCGAAGGCCACAAGGCGGGATCCAAATCGGTCCACGAGGCCGTCGAAACCAGCGCCCGGGTCGGAGTGAAAGTACTAAGCCTGTATGCCTTTTCAAAGGAAAACTGGAAGCGCCCGAAAAGGGAGATCTCGACCCTTTTCCGGCTCCTCGCCGATTATCTGAAGAAAGAATCAAACGTCTTGATCGAGAACGATCTGCGCCTGCGGGTCATCGGTCAGAAAGACGGCCTTCCGGCCCTGATCCGCAGGGAGCTCGAACGGGTCGAGACGCTGACCCGGAACAACCAGCGGATGCAGATCTGCCTGGCCTTGAACTACGGCGGCCGGGCCGAGATCCTCGATGCCGTCAAGAAGCTCCTCAACGATAAGGAGAGGAAATCCGACGAACTGAGCGAGGAGGAGTTCTCCGGCTATCTCTATACGGCGGGTCTGCCCGACCCGGACCTGCTGATCCGGACCAGCGGCGAGTTCCGCGTTTCCAATTTCCTGCTTTGGCAGATCGCTTACTCCGAGATCTGGATCACGCCGGACTACTGGCCGGATTTCGGGAGGAAACAGCTCCTCCGGGCGCTCGTCGATTATCAGAAGCGCGAACGCCGTTTCGGAGACATTCACGCCTCGAAATGAGTCTCCGTCAACGATTTCCCACGGCCATGGTCCTCCTGGTCATTCTCTTCGTCGTCCTCCAATGGACGCCTCCGGTCGTCTTTTTCTGCGTTCTTCAAGTGATCATCGTCATCGCTCTGACCGAATTCTACGGGCTCGCCGGCAGACGGCGCCACCGTCCCCGGTTGGCGGTCGGCATTCCTCTGGCCTTCCTCATCAGCGCCGCGTTCTACGTTCCCGCTCTGCCGCTGGGCCTGGCCTTGTTCGGCGTTCTTTTCCTGTCCGGCCTGATTTTTTTAATTGCCGCCGACACGGTCGAAAAGGTCATGGCTTTCCCGGCCGGGATCGCCCTGACGGTCTTCGGGGCGGTCTATATCAGTTTCACCGTGAACTATCTTTATCTAATCCAGATCGAGCGGGGCCCCGTCTTTCTTTATTTTTTCTTCGGCGTGATCTTTCTCGGCGATTCCGGGGCCTTTCTCTTCGGAAAGCTCTGGGGCCGGCATAAAATGAGTCCTCTGGCCAGCCCGAACAAGACCTGGGAAGGAAGCGCGGGCGGCCTGTTGTTCGCCGTCCTCGGCGCCGTGGCCGCCCAAACGCTCCTGCTCAAGCAGATCGGATGGGCCGACGCGGCGCTGTGCGGATTGTTTCTTCATGCCGTGGCCCAGATCAGCGATCCCGTCGAGTCGCTTTTCAAACGGGCGGCCGGGGTCAAGGACTCCTCGAACATCCTCCCCGGTCACGGCGGAGTCCTGGATCGGATCGACAGCCTTCTATTCGCGGCCCCGTTCTTTTATTACGTCATCCATTATTTCTGGAACTGATTGGGTATGATCAAGGTCGCGATCCTCGGCTCCACCGGCACGATCGGCCGGAACACGCTCGACGTGATCCGCCGTCACCCCGGCCGTTTCCGGGTCACGGCCCTCGCCGCCGGCTCGAATATCCGTTTGCTTGAAGAGCAGGCGCGCGAATTCCGGCCCCGTCTCGTCTCGCTCGACAAGAAAGAGGACGCGGACCGCTTCCGGGAAAAAACGCGGGCGGCTCGGATCCGGGTCTCGTTCGGGCCCGAGGGGGCGGAGGACATCGGCCGGGACGGAGACAGCGATGTCGTCGTGTCCGCCATCACCGGGATCAACGGCCTCCGGCCGACCTTGGCCGCGGTCCGGGCCGGGAAGCGTGTGGCCTTGGCCAATAAAGAATCGATGGTCGTGGCCGGCCCGCTTTTAAAGAAGGAAGCGCGGTCGTCCGGAGCGGAGATCATCCCCGTCGATTCAGAGCACAGCGGCGTGTTCCAGTGCCTGGCCGGCCAGGATGCGCGTCACCTGAAAAAAGTGACCCTGACGGCGTCCGGCGGGCCTTTTTTCCGGACGGCGCTGGCCGAGCTCCGGAACAAAACGGTCGAAGAGGCGCTGGCCCACCCCCGCTGGAAGATGGGCAGGAAGGTGAGTGTGGATTCGGCCACGATGATGAACAAGGGATTGGAGCTCATCGAGGCGCGCTGGCTGTTCGACCTCGCCCCTGGTCAGCTCGATATCCTCATCCATCCTCAAAGCATCGTCCATGCCCTGGTCGAGATGACGGACGGCTCGGTCCTGGCTCAGCTCAGTCCGACGGACATGAGAATCCCCATCCAATACGCTCTGACCTACCCCGATCGCCGGCGGGCCGTCCTGCCGCCGCTCGATCTGGGGCGGATCGGCGTTCTTGAGTTCTTCCCGGTCGAACTCCGGCGATTCCCCCTGATCGAGCTCGCTCAGGCGGCGATGAAGGAAGGGGAGAGCGCGGCCGTCGCTTTGAACGCGGCTAATGAGATCGCGGTCGAGGCTTTTCTCGAGCGCCGGATCGGTTTCACGGCGATCAGCGCCGTGATTCACCGGGCGGTGGACGGCCATCGAAAAAGCCGGATCCGCGGCCTCGACGACATCCTGGCCGTCGACGGGGACACGAGGCGGCGGACGGTTCAAATCATTCGACAAAGGTATTGATCATGGGCACGTTGTTCGGCACGATACTGGTTTTCCTGTTCGTCTTCGGCATCCTGGTCTTCATCCACGAGTTCGGCCATTTCTTCATGGCCAAGCTGGTGGGGGTCCGCGTCGAGGTGTTTTCGTTCGGATTCGGGAAAAGGCTGCTCGGTCGTCGAAAAGGCCCGACGGATTACCGGATCAGCCTGATCCCGGTCGGGGGTTATGTCAAGTTTCTCGGCGAGGAGGCTTTTGAGACCGGCCGGATTCTCGAGCCCGACAGTTTCATGGCCAAGAATAGGTGGAAGCGTTTTCTGATCATCGTCATGGGCGCGGTGATGAACGTCCTGCTGGCCGTCTTGATCTTCACCATCGTCAATATGGCCGGGGTGTCCGTCCCCGAGTATCTGAACGAAAAACCCGTCATCGGCTGGATCGACGCCGGCTCGCCGGCGGCGAAGACCGGCCTTCAGATTGACGACGAAATCATGAGCATCAACCAGAAGAAGGTCGAAACCTGGAGCGACGTGGAGTTGACCATCGGGACCAAGCCCGAGAAGCTCCTCGCGCTCGAGATCAAGCGCGGCGGTACGATCATTCCCGTCGAGCTCATGACCGAGAAAGACAAGAAGTACAAGTTTGACCTTGGCTACGCCGGATTCTATGGGAAGATCTTGACCGTGATTCAGATTGTGACTCCGAATTCGGCGGCCGAGAAGGGCGGGCTGAAAGCGGGCGATGAGATCCGGGCCATCAACGGCGTGCCCGTCTATTTTTATAAGTTCATCCAGGTCATCGAAAAGAACGCCGAGAAAGAGCTGGAATTCGACGTCGTCCGCGAGGGGCGGCCCGTCCTGCTCCGGATCACGCCGCAGCGCAAGGGGCAGGTCGGCAAAATCGGCGTTCAACCGGTCATGAAGTCCGTGGAGATGAAATACGGCCTCATCGGCGCTTTGAGCCAGAGCCTCAAAGATTGCTCCAATATGGCCTTCGCCCTTTTGGATTTAATCAAAAAGCTGTTTACGGGCCAGGCTTCCCCCACCAAGAATTTGGGCGGTCCCCTCGAGATTGCCAGCATGTCCTATTCCTTCTTTCAGCTGGGATTCATGAAGCTCTTATGGTTCGTGGGATTCCTCAGCCTTCAACTCGGCGTCATCAACCTTTTGCCGATCCCCATCTTGCCGCTCGACGGGACGCAGATATTCATCCTGGGACTGGAAGGAATCATGCGCCGGGACCTGGGTCCGAAGCTGAAGCAGGTCTGGACGCAGATCATGTTCGCCGTCTTTATGTTTCTTTTCGGCTTCCTGATCCTGAACGATCTCGTCAGGCGCCTGCCTCACGGTTGGAAGAGCTTGATGCCGTTTTAAAATGCCGCGGTCCATGATCACTCTCCCTCGGCGCGAGACCCGCCCCGTCTCCATCGGCGGCGTTCAGGTCGGCGGCGGCGCGCCGATCTCCGTTCAATCGATGACCAAAACGGACACCCGGGACATCCGGGCGACCGTCGCCCAGATCCGGCGGCTGGAGAAAGCGGGTTGCGAGATCGTCCGGCTGGCCGTGCCCGACAGGGAGGCCGTCAACGCCCTTCGTGAGATCCGGAAAAAGGTCCGCCCGCCGCTCGTCGCCGATATCCATTTCGATCACCGGCTGGCCCTGGCCTGTCTCGACCTCGGCATCGCCGGACTGCGCCTCAATCCCGGCAATATCGGCTCCCGGGACAAGGTCCGGGCCGTCGTCGCCGCGGCCAAGGACCGGGGAATCCCCATCCGCATCGGTGTCAATTCCGGCTCGCTCGAAAAGGATATCCAGAGAAAGCACGGCGGAGCGACCGCCGCGGCTATGGTCGAAAGCGCCCTGAGGCACATCCGGATCCTTGAGGAATTGGATTTCCGGCTCATCAAGGTCTCCTTAAAAGCGTCCGATGTCCTGCGGACCGTCGAAGCCTACCGCCTCCTGGCGCGGAGCGTCGACTATCCATTCCACGGCGGCATCACCGAAGCGGGGACGCTGCTGCCCGGAGCCGTCAAGTCGGCCGTCGGTTTGGGACTTCTCCTCCAGGAAGGACTGGCGGACACTATCCGCGTCTCTCTAACCGCGACGCCCGAGGAGGAGGTCCGGGTCGCTTATCAGATCCTGGGTAATCTCGGCCTCCGCCGCCGGGGTCCGAACATCGTTTCCTGCCCGACCTGCGGCCGGTGCGAAGTGGACCTGCGGAGGATCGCGGCCGGTATCGACAAGCGGTTGTCCCGGCTCCCGGAGAGCCCGACCGTGGCCGTCATGGGCTGCATGGTCAACGGGCCGGGGGAGGCCAAAGAGGCGGACCTCGGCGTGGCCTGCGGGCACGGCGCCGGCGTCATTTTCAAGGGCGGCAAGCTCATCCGCCGGGTCCCCGATGACGACATGAAAGGCCTGCCTATGAACGAGTTCCCGATCGCGGATAAAGCGCTCTCGGCCAAGTTTGAAAAGCTCGAGCGCATCCTCCGGCCCATGAACAGAGTCCTCGTCGCCTTTTCCGGCGGCGTGGACAGCACCCTGCTGCTCAAGGCGGCGGTCGATGTCCTCGGAGCCGACCATGTCTTGGCGGTGATCGCCGGCTCGGAGACCTATCCGGGGAAGGAGATCCGCGAGGCCCGAGCGCTGGCCAAGAAGCTGAAGGTCGGACATCGGGTCATCCACACGCATGAGATCCAAAATCCCGACTTCGTCCGGAACCCTCCCTTGCGGTGTTATTATTGCAAGACGGAACTGTTCTCGGCGTTGAAGCGGATCGCGGACGAGGAGGGATTCGCTTATGTCCTCGACGGCCAGAACGTAGACGACACCGGCGATTTCCGGCCCGGGGCCAAGGCCGGCCGGGAGATCGGCGTCCG
>JAPKZI010000152.1 GCA_026393865.1 Candidatus Aminicenantota bacterium | reverse complement strand
TTTTTTGGTGTATTGTGGAGCCCCGACCCCGATTGACTTACGTCTTGGCGAATCTTTGGACGAGGACGGCGATCTTATCGACGCTGTCGAACGCCTCGGGCGTGGCCTGGTCGTCCGGGATGGAGATCTTGTACTTGTTCTCGATGAATCGCTTGAGCGAGACCATCGAGAAGGAATCGACGATGCCGCCCGAAATGAGGGGCGTGTCGAAGCCGACGGGGTCGCCGCCTTCTTCGACGTATTCGGCGTTGACGTACTTGAGGATGACGTCTTTCAGTTCGTCCATGGATGACTCCTTAAAAAGATATTATAACCCAATTCCGGATTTGAAGGCGCTCGGAACCATTCAAGCTCAGTCGTTCTCGAGCGTCGAGGTGTCGCCGATCTCTTCGCCCCATTCCTTGGCCTTGAGGATGCGGCGCATGATCTTGCCGCTCCGCGTCTTGGGCAGCGACTCGACGAACTCGATCGCCTGGGGCATGGCCAGCGGCGAGAGCTTTTTCCGGATGAAGTTCATGATCTCGAGGTCGAGGTCGGCGCTGGCGGTGAACCCGGGCTTGAGCGAGACGAAGGCCTTGACGACCTCCATGTTGATCGGGTCGGGCTTGCTCACGACCGCCGATTCGGCCACGGCCGGGTGCTCGATGAGGGCCGACTCGACCTCGAAGGGGCTGACCAGGTGGCCGCCCGTGTTGATGATATCGTCGTCTCGCCCGACGAACCAGAAATACCCTTCCTTGTCGATGGAGGCCCGGTCGCCGGTCATGTACCAGCCGTTCTTGAACTTCTTCCGGTAGGTCTCCTCGTTGTTCAAATAGGTCCGCATCATCGCCGGCCAGCCGGGCCGGATGGCGATCAGCCCGATCTTGCCTGTCTCCGGGTAGGGTTCGTAAGCCTTGGGGTCGAGGACTGTCGCCGTGATGCCGGGAAAGGGCTTACCCATCGAGCCGGGCTTGATCTTCATCCCCGGGAAGTTGGTGATCATGATCGAGCCGGTCTCGGTCTGAAAATAGGTGTCGAGAAAGGCCTTCCCGAAGACCTTCTCCGACCAGACGACGGCCTCGGAGTTCAAGGGTTCTCCGACGCTGGCCAGGTTCCGCAGGGAGCTGAGGTCGAAGTTCTTGATGATCTTATCCCCGGCCTTCATAAGGGAGCGGATGGCCGTGGGCGCCGAATACCAGTTGGAAATGCGGTACTTTTCGATGAACTTGTACCAGGCTTCGGCCGAGAATCCGCCGTCGAGGACGCATTGGGTGACGCCCAGGCTCCAGGGGCCGATGAGGCCGTAGGAAGTGCCCGTGACCCAGCCGGGGTCGGCCGTGCACCAGAAAATGTCGTCCTCCCGGATGTCGAGGACCCATTTGGCGGTTAAATATTGTGAAATCAGCGAGTAATGGACGTGCTTAACGCCCTTCGGCTGGCCGGTCGTTCCGGAGGTGTAGTGGAGGAGCGAGGGGGACTCGGCTGTGGTCGGATAGCTCTCGAAGTCTTCGATCGGGGCGGCTTTCTCGAGGGAAAAGGCGACTTCGCGGTCGCGGAGGGGGCTTTTTCCGTCGTGGTCGATGATGATGATATGTTTTAAATGGGGAAGTTTGTCCAGGATCTTCCGGACCTTAAGGGCGTGTTTGCGCTGGGTGATGATGGCCGAGGTTTCGGCGTTCTCCAGGCGGACGTAGAGGGATTCGTCCCCAAAAGCCGAATACAAAGGCTGGCCGATCCCCCCCATTTTCAGGATGCCCAGAACGCCGAGATAGAGCTCGGGAACCCGGTCCATGAACAGGCAGATCCGGTCGCCGGGAGCTTGGCCGAGGCTCTGGAGGAAGGCCGCGATGGTGTTCGAAGCGCGGCGTATGTCGTTGTAAGTCAGGTGTTTTTCCGCTCCGCCCAGGCCTTCCCAGTGGAGGGCGATCTTATCGGCCTTGCCCTGCCGGCAGATGCGGTCGGAGCAGTACCAGCCTATGTTGATGATATCGCCTGGTTTATAGCCGAGTTCCTTCTCGGAGACCGACCAATCGAAGCCGTTGACTTTCTCTTCATACGATCCTATGTTTGCCATGATCTGTCCTTTAGCAGGGGAGAGATAAAAGAAAAGAGATTATAGCCGATTTTTTTTAAAAGTCAAAGACAGGGCGAGATCGTCGCGGCCTTGACAAGGACGGCCGTTTCCAGTAAGGTGGGGTAGCTTCATCCCCCAAAAAAATACAACATATGGTATACATTTTTTTAAGGTAGCACCTATAGAATATTTCGCTTGACAAATTCTATCGAATCGTCGTAATATCGCCTCAAGTCCGAAGATCAGCCAATGCCTAAAATGATACGTCAGAACTATAAATACTTCATGCTCACCTTTCTAGCCCTCTTTTTTCTCGGAGGCCGGCCGGTCGAATTCGGGCAGGAAAACACATTCTTCCACGGATTCCTTATCCAAAAGCCGGTAATCCGGGTGGCCCTGGGCGTTAATCTCGAAGACGTCAACTTGCATGCTTCGAGCGGCATGAAGATATATCTTGCAGGCGGCGACTATAAGCTTCTGGCCGAAGACGTCTCGGAAGTGCGGATCAAAGGGCATAAGGAAAAATTGACCGAGAAGTTCGTCGTTCAGGTGGCCCAGACGAAGAAACGGGATGATGCCGACGAAACAGCCAAGAAATTGAGGAGCAAGATTGACAACCGGGTCTATATAGCAACAGGCAGGGAAATCGAGCTTGAGGGCCTCTATCAGGTCAGGGTCGGGGACTTCCTGACCCGCGGCTACGCCCTGGAATTCATTAAAAAAGCCAGCGCTCTCGGCATTAAGGACGCCTGGATCATTCGGGAGGAAGTCACCGAATCGACCTCGAAACCGCAGTGGGTCCTGGTCAACGACGAACTGATCAATCTGAGTTCCGGAACTTCGCTTTATTTTATCCCCGGCGCACCAGAAAGCTATCTGGCCTACGGCGGCAAGAACTACCGGGGGATCTTTGTCCTGCGGGGGAGCGGCAAAGGGGTCCTCCTAATCAATATTCTGAACATCGAGGATTATTTGAAGGGCGTCGTCCCGGGGGAGCTTTCCCCATACGTCTTCGGCGAGCTCGAGGCCCAGAAAGCCCAGGCGATCGCCGCCCGCACTTACGCCCTCAAGAAC
>JAPKZI010000113.1 GCA_026393865.1 Candidatus Aminicenantota bacterium | reverse complement strand
CATCGGTCGCTCCTTGGAGTACGAAAGAGCACCGATTATACAAAAATGCGTTCAAATCGATTACGGCTGAAATGTTCTTTATTTTATTCATTATGTGCGTAATGGAGGATTTTTTGTTTTCAACGTTGGGACACTACTGATTTCTTTATCTTCTCCAGCTCCGCTTTGATTTGTTTTCGCAAGGTCTCGTATTTCTCAAAATCCTTTTTGGATTTTGTCAGGCTGCAAGCTTGGTCGACGGCTTGAAGAGATTGGGCCAAATCGGCATTCGCCATATAGAGCTCGGCGAGGATCCCCCACGCTTTGGCGTTGCCCGGCGCGGCTCGGCTTGCCCGTTGAGCCGCGTCGAGCGCCGAATTAAGGTTCCGATTGCCGTATTTCCAGAAGGACGCGTATCTGATCAAAGCTTCGGCGTCGGAGCCTATCGTTTTGAGAAATTCGGCTCCGTAAACGGCTTCGGCCCGATCGGTCTTTCCGGAATCGAAGAATTGCCTCGCAATAGACATTCGATCCCATTCGTTCAAGGACTTAAGCTGGGCCGCCGTTTCGAGCGCTTCGAACGCGCTGTCCTTGTTGGATTTCGCTTCCGTGAGCCAGAATTGGCTATACATGGACAGAGCGGACGCGTCGTTTCGGATGTGGATCAAATACTCCGGCCCGAAAATCGCCGTCGCGTCGCCGAGTCTATTATTTTTCACGAGCAATTTGGCCGCTTGATAATGGGTCATGTAGGTTTTTGGAACCGCCCGCAGTGATTTTACGAGCGCCGGTACGGCTTGATCCAGCAGGCTGTCGCGTTGAAGCCAGAACATTCCGTATTCGTAAAGAGCGTTCATATCCTCCTGCCGACCGGCAATGAAGTCCGGGCCGAACACGGCCAACGCCCGATCGCGATATTCGGCCCGCCATAAGACGGAAGCGGCGGATACCCGGTAATAGAGGCTGTCCGGCTTCTGTTTCAGCAGCGCCTCAAGAGCTTCGAACGCGCTCGCCTCGTTCTTCTTCCATTGCGCCCAAAAGCTGAAGTAAGAATAGAGGTCCTTCGGACTGTCGAGGATCGTTTTGAGGTACTCGGGGCCGAAAACATCCAGAGCTTTGTCCATATTCGTGAGACGGACATGGTAAAGAAATGCGGCTCGGCGCCTGAGGCCCGGATCCGCCGGGCTGAGGCTGAACGCTAGGCGGACGGCCGACTCGGCGTCCTCGGTATTCTGCTTCCGCTCGAGCCAGAATTCAGCATAGCCGATGAGATTTTCCGTCCAAGTCTTGATCTGCTCGGAAAGGAACTTCCGACCGTAGCTCTCCTCGGCTTTGTCCATACTTCCCTTGACAATTTGAAGCTTGGCCAGGTTCTGCGCGGTTTGCGCGAGCGAGACGTTTTCGGCTTCCCGGAGAGCGTTCTCGGATAGCATCAAACTTAACCCCAGATTCGCATCAGACTCGCCCTGTTTGACGCTGCGGCTGTAATAAGCGACATGGTCGGCAAGGCGATTGGCAAGCGCGACATCGTACGGAAACCGGGAGGCCATCCGTCCGTACACGTCTACACCGTCTTCTTCGGTAAAATAAACTCCCCTCGTTAAATCCAGGTAGGCGTCTCTGACCAGAGGACTCGACGGATGTTTATCGACGAATTCTAGAAGCCGGCGGTGATCCATCACTCCGAACGTGACCATGAACGTCCGGGCGTATTGATAATCGGCCATCTCGGCGCACGAGACGCGTTCGCCGTTTTCGCGCCGCATCATGATCTTCTTGCCCGGATCCAGGGAGGCGGCCCGTTGGAAGAGCTCGAGAGCTTTGTCCCGGTCTTGGCGTTCCTGATACTTAATGCCGAGCTTGATCAGCGCCTCGGGATTGCGGCCGCCCTGGGATTGGGGCCCTGTGAGCGCCGCGATCGTATCCGTGCCGCTCAGGACTTTGAGTATTTTCTGATGAAATTTCTCCGGTGGTCCCAAATAGCCTGCGATCCAGTCGAGCTCCTTGCCGTCGGGTTCTAGGAAAAGAAGGAACGGCGTGCTCTTGACCTGGAATCGCTTATAGAATTTTTCGCCCGCAACATCGCCCCGAAGAGCCCGAAAGAGGATGAAATTATCTTCGAGAAACTTGCCGTATTTCGGATTTTCGTAGTACTGCTGACCCAGCAGTATGCAATTCCCTCAGCCGGTCTCGGCGAAAAAGTCGACGAGCACCGGTTTTCCGATGATTTTCGCTTTGGCCAAGGCGTCGTCGAGCGATCCAGTCAGCCAAGTCTGGGCCGAGGCCGAAGACCAGGCGAAAAAACCCACTAGCCATAAGATAAAGCCTGATTTACGCATCGGAGCCTCCCTTGTTGATAAACGCCGCATTCTCTTATTCCCCATTATTGAAATAATACGCCAAATCAAAGAAAAATGTTAGCATCTCAAAGTCCGAATGTGACCGCGATTACATCCCATTGTATTTTTTGATTGTTGCCGTAATAATATTTAAACTATAGTCGGAATTACGGGAATCCAAGCGGAACGAGGAGAGAATAAGGTGAAAGAACGCATTTCAAGACTTCAAATATTATTAGCTTGTTTCGCGTGCCTCTTGGCGATCACAGCCTTATCCGCCCGTCCCAATAATTCATCTGAAGCCCAGCCGCTCTTAACCCTCAAGCCCGATTTGACCATCGGCGTCGAGGACGGAGACGAAAAGCTGATGTTCGGGAGCATCTCCCGCATCGATTTAAACGACAAAGGCGATATCTTCATCCTCGACTATAAGTACCGCAAGATTAGCGTATTCGACCGAGACGGTCATTATTTAAGAACCATCCTCGTTCCGGCCGGGCAAGGCCCACAGGAAGCGACAAACCTCAGCGGGATCGCCGTGACCCCCAGCGGCAGGCTCTATGTCAACGATATGCGCAAAGTCATCGTCTACGGTCCGGATGGCCGATTCGAACGATCTTTCCTAGTGGATTTCATGATTTCCTCGATCGGCTGCCCCGGGACGGAAAGCCTGGTCGCCATTGGATCTAATCGGGGTAAGATTCTTCATACTTTCGATCCGACCGGCAAACTTCTGGATTCTTTTGGGGACCCCTTCCCTGTTCCCGCTGAATTCGAAGCTTTGAAAGATATGCCGATGTTTCGGGCTCCCATTCTGTTCGATTGCTCCAAGGATGGCAAAATATTCGTCCTCAATCCAAGCAAATATGAAGTTACGGTTTTCCAGGCTAACCATGTCGAACAGGATATCCGAGGAGAGAGCGCCCTCTTTAAGCCCGTGCAAAGAATGGGCCGCGGATTCGTTTCCACTGCCGCCCATATCATAAAGAGCGGGGATTATGTCCTCGTGGCTTTCCAGAATCCGGATCGGAAAGCTCAAAAAAAGATGGACATTTTCAAAGCCGGTCAACAAGTAGGGTCCATGGACATTTCCGGGACGCCCTTTGTCGTGGATGCCCAGGGACGCATCTACTTCGCGGAGGAGGAGGAATTTCCAAAAGTCCGCCGCTATATCATAGAACGCTGACAGCTAATAAATTGACGGAAGAAATATTCATCCAGAAAAGGAAGATTGCCGTCGGAGTCCACTTCCGCCACGATCGCCCGATCTAACGAATCACGGCTGGTATTTTTTTAACTTCTTGCTCGATGGGGATGATGTAATATTTCAGGCCGTTGAATTCGCGTTTTTCCCAGCCTTTGGGAAGCTGCTTGAGATCGGGAAAGGTCTGCGGAATAGCCAGGGTGAGTTTTTGCAGCTTGTTTTCGAGGGTCGCGATCCGCTGTTCTAAAGCCCCCACTTGTTTTTTAAGCTCTTCGATTTGTTTGGTTTGGTCCTCTTGCCGGATCGGAAAAGCATGGATTCTGGGCATCGCGATGCCAATAAAACAGATAGCGACCACCATCCATTTCCATTTGTTCATAATACCCTCCTCCTACAAAGCCGGGTATATATATAACGATGGATCTGTTCGAAAAGATGCAGATCTCGGCCGCTTAGGCTAGAACAGCCAACGCATTTTATAGCGTTTGAGTATGGGATATCCTTCTTCCGTTTCCTCATTTCCAAAGAGATAGCCTTTACGGATAATCGGGATGAGCCTCGGAAGGGCGGCTCGGACAATGTATCTTCCCTCGGCATCGAAGATGTCATACGTGAATCTCTTCCCGTCAGGCGAGTGCTTCCAGGTTAATACATATATTCTGTCTTCGTCATCGGTCACAAGAAAGCGGAAATACGGAAACTGTTTTGGAATTTTCATATTCTTTAAAATAGACGCCGGAACATCGGCAGTCCGTTCCTCGATATCTTTTTGTGATATGGAAATTTGATCGGAATCCATCCAGATCTTACGAACGATCTGGCCCTTCGAATCGTAGATCTTGAGCTCATACTTCACTGCATATCCGGAAACGGCTCGGTCCCCCGGAAGGGTGCTCCAGCGGAGTATCGGGAAAAAGGGATTGAATCCATCACGAATCGTATTGGGCAGAGGAGAGGAATCGAGGACGAATTCGGTTTTGAGTTCTCCGTTGAGTTTACGGAGCTCGTAGCGCGGATTCGCCGCGTCGCGGACAATAAGATAGGCGAAATAATTTCCCTTAGAATCTGGATGCGCGTCCATTAGATCCAAAACTGCAGCGGAAACATCCCTGATATGATCTCCGTTCGGCTTGAAAAAGGATAGTCGTCGGATACTATCGAAAACGAGGACCTCATTCTTGTTTGTATAATGGATAGATCTCGGCAGCCTGAACTCTCCGGGGCCTTCGCCGGCTTTGCCGAAAGTCCTAAGGAATTTCCCGTCGGGGCCGAACACCTTTATGTCCTTCTCCTTCCCGTCCAATATAAAAATCGTTCCGTCTGGACTTTGGCAGGCCGAAGTTATCTCGCTCAGTAAAAAACCGGAATTTTCTTGTCCTCCGATCGCCAGATCTTCCTCTAACGAAAACGTGTCGTCTCCATATTGGGGAGTTTTCGGATTCTTGACGACGACGACGTTGCCTTCTTTGACAATCGTCCCCTTCCAAGGCGGCCTCTGATCACCTAAAGCCCAAGCCGCCGTTAGAATAACGATCCAGACGCTCAGCCAGCCCGTTTTTTTCTTAGAGTTCATGGCCTGCATTTCCTCTCATATCAGTTAATAAAAAACAGAAGATTAGAAGAAACGAAATTCTTTTAAATTTTGGAAGATTTGTCATTCGGAGGCTATTTTGCCGATTCAATTCTGACTTTTGTTAGTATATAAAGGTCCTCCTTTTCGCTGATGATCCAGAAACCTCGGCTAGTTCGCGTAGTCAACCATGGATACTTCGTCTCGCCGACGAGTCGGATTTGGTTGATGAACTTCCCCTCCTTACTGAAAATATCATAACTAACGTCGTTCGTTTTGTATGGCCTGACCCAAATGTTGCCCTCGGAATCCACCTTGATGTTTCTGAAGGGCGGGTACGTCTTTGGAAATTCGGTATTTTTTACAATGTACTCGGGGGCTCCTTGAACCTGGGTCGTTGCTCCACCGGATGATGAACCTGAAAGAAACCTCATTTCTCGGAAAAAAGCGTCCTTGTCTTTTTCCCCTACGGCAACTGGCACGTACTTGTGCGCAAAAGAATCCGTCTTGTCATTATTCGGATCGAGGATCAGAATTTCGTATTTTTCCGAATATCCGATAACGATTTTTCTTTCAGGACTCAAATCCCACGAGAGATCCGGCCCGAAAGGATTCGGAACAAAGACCCTCCTCGGATTAAGAATATAATGACCGTTAGAGATATTCCTCTCGAACAAGCTTTTGGAGGACGAAAAATCCTGTGAGAAAATGACGAGCGTAATCTCGGTTGGCGGAGTCGGAGAAACATAAAATCTTTTTTCCAAATGTGCAATAAATCGGCCGTCGGGCAGAATGCGTATCGAATGCCAGATAATGTTATCGGGGGGCAATTTAAGAGATCTTATGAAAGCTCCTTGGCTATCGAAAATGGACATCCGCTTATTCATTAGATCGCGCACATAAAGCCTTCCATCAAAGCATTCAATTTCCATGGGCGTATTGAGGTCTCCGGGACCTTGTCCTAGCTTTCCAAAAGTTTTGATATATTCGCCGGACACACTGAATTTCTTGATATTATGCTCTCGATTATCGCAGACATAAATATCGTTTTTCACATCGACGGCCACGTCATTAGGGTAGCCAAAGAAATCTTTTCCTCCGAAATTCTCATCGGAAATAATCAACTCCGGCACAAATTTAATTTTTCCGGTTTTATAGATTTCAGCCAGCGATTTATTTGTTGTATCTTTATTGATCTGAGCATTCTCGCGTGAGGACGTCAGCCAGGCCTGATTAGATGACGAAATCCAGGCCCATAAAGCCAATGAACATAAAAAGAGCGCCGATTTCCGCATGGAATCCTCCCCTTTCGACGGCTTTATCTGGTAAAGCCACGTTATTCCAATCCGAAATTGTCAAAATTCGGGTAATGATTTGAGGATGTATTCATAAACGAGCAGGGGGGCCTCGCCTCCGATCGTGAACACATGGCCGTTCGGGCCAAGGCATTTGGGATACCCTTCAAGCATCAGGTCAAAGGATTTATAATATTCGGAATTTTTAAAAACATCAAGTTGAAAGCTACGTAATGCTGAAGACGGAGTTGAACCGAGGTCTTTTACCTGAAAAACCAAAATCAGGTCGTCCTTTTTCAAAATGACGGGAGGCGCGACATATCCTATGGAATAGCCAGATGGTTTTCCACCGACCGAACTTCTAGTGCCTCCTCCTGCTAAACCGCCCGAATATTCAGAAGTCCCGATGATTGTCTTCCAGAGATTCTCTTCCCGATAAATTCTGATTTCGTAGCGAAACGGATTTAAAACCAGGATTTCGCTTTCGAATCCCAGACAAAAGCTGATCGGCGAGCTTATCACTCTTCTTATATTTTCTTTTTGATCTGCCGATATAGAACCGGCAAGCTTTTCCGGAATTTCAAAATTATCGCCATAAGAGCGCGCGATCTTCCCCTCCCCATCAAGGACATGAAAAAATTGATCCCTGCCGGCGGCGCTTCCGAGAAGAACGACCTCGCTATGCGCATTCAGAAATGCCGCTCGGACGTCAACCATTTGTTTCCAGGAAACGGCCCGCTGGAATTCCCCCGTCGCGGAATAAACGACGATCTTGCTCATGTCGGTAATGAAGACGCTCTGCTTGTCGAGATAAAAAGTTTGAGGATAGGAGAGTTCGCCTGAATCGCGGCTCGCACGAATCACAATATCGCGATTTTTATTGTCGCTGCTGGTGACTTCAAATAACGGCTGTCCGATCGTCGACAGTAATTCCCCGCGGGCATTGAATTTTGCGATTCTCGCCCGAGCGGAATCCAAGACATAGATATTTCCCGCAGAGTCAACCTTCACGTCCGCGATTCGCACAAATTGGTAGGGGCCATCGGCTGCTCCCGGTCCGATCGTCAATGCTTTCTCGGCGACGAGACCCGTTGATTGGGAAATTAGCGGGGAACAGATCAAAACAAGACAATAGATTCCGGCCGAAAGCTTCATACTTCTCATGATCCCTCCTCATTGAATATACAACAGAGACGCCATAATATTCCCCAACAACTCACTTCTCTGCTTTTGATGCAGCAATTATCGTGCCTATTTTGTCGCCGGAGATCAGGCAAAAGCAAGAAGCAAGAGATATTACGGACGTAAAGGATCTTTAAGCGAGATCAGTTGCCAAAATCGCCGGAAGATCGGCTTTCTTTCCGTGTTTAGCCTTTTAGGCCCTTACGTCGATGGCTCAGCCGGCCCAATGGATGGACAGGATCGAAAACGTTTTTCTAGAAAGGAATACAGCCCTCGTGTTTCTGCGATTCACGCTCGAACGTTTATTCCATCCCCTTCTTCATCCGCTCCCAGTTTTTGATCCGAAAGCGGACGATCTGGTATTCATTGGTTTCCTTGTCCTCGCGCACTTGGTAGAAATAGCCCGCTTGGATTACGGACGGGAATGTCCGCCAGCTCATCTTGTAAAGGAAATAGCCATCTTTCGAGAAGACGTCGATCCGCGCCGGAGCGTCCTTTTCGAGGATAGACCCGGTCCTGGCGATGTAGATGCGGCCGGTATCGTCGGTGAAGATCCGCCTGAAATAAGGCCGATAGTCGGGGAAGCCATCATCGTTGAGCGTTTTATCGTTGGTCCCTATCCAGGCGTAGACTCCGTTCTTCTTGGTCTCGGCTTTTTCCTTGCCCGTAATCGAAATGGGCTTTTCTTCGCAGGTGATCGCGAGAAGCGTTTTCCCCTCGCCATCGGCGATATGGAGCCGATAGTCTTGCGAAAAGCCATAGACGAACGAATCCGTCGTCAAGGACTCAAAAGCGATTCGGTTGCTGTAAGCGTGGATGATGATGGCCGTCTGGCTCTTTTTGAACTCCCCCCGATACTCGGCGATCGTCCTGAGCGGGGCGCCTTCGGCGTCGAGCTGTATGAGGGTATATTTAGGACCGTCAGGCCCCCGGCCCGGCTGGGTCGTCCCGATAATCGTTCCCTTCGTCCCGAAAACGGAAGCGTTCAGGAACGTCTTGAACTGGATTTTCTTCTTGAAATAACCATCCTTTCCGAAGCATATGATCTCACTGCCAGCCCAGACGCATGGATTTCCATCCGGGTCGAAAAGGACCCTGCTCGGGAAGGAATATTCGCCGGGGCCTTGTCCCCTACGCCCGAGCTGCCGAACGAATTTTCCGGTTTTATCGAACATTTGAACACGGGCATTCCCGGAGTCCGCGACATAAAGATTTCCTTCGCTGTCGACGCTCAAACCGCCGCCCCTCGGAAAATAGGCGTTCTCCTTAGTCGGATCGCCGCCGATCGCCAGATCCTCCTCGAGCTCGAAGGCGAATTCCCCGAAGAGAGGCTCGGCCGGATTCTTGACGACCTTAATGCCGTTCTCCGTGTCGATCGTCCCCTTCCATTGAGGCTTTTGCCTATTTGAGGCCGAAGCCCACACCAAAAGAAAGTTGAGGCACACAACCAAAGCCGACATTCTGCTCGTTATCTTCATCTTCAACACTCCTTGATCAGTTGACATCTATCCAAACGAATGGGGAATATGGGATGCTGCAAACTCATCATAAATATGCCCTCCAAATGATTACAGATTATAGCGCGTCGCCTCATTTTTTAAAAATATCCAAGGATATAGCGGTTCTTTAATCAAGAAGAGTTTCTGTTTATAATGGATCCATCCATTTTAACCAGGGGGAGAACGGCGATGCTAGAAACCCATCCGCCCATGACCCAGGCGATCCGGGTCCTCAAGGACAAGGGGATTCCCTTCGTTATCCACTCCTACAAGTACGAGGAGCACGGCGGGACGGGGGTCGCCGCCCGCGAGCTCCACGTCGATGAGCATCCGGTCATCAAAACGCTCGTCATGGAGAACGATACCCACGATCCCTTCCTCGTCCTCATGCACGGCGACAAGGAGGTGTCGACCAAGAATCTGGCCCGCGCCCTCGGGGTCAAAACGGTCTCGCCTTGCTCACCCGACGCCGCCAACAAGCATACGGGATATATGATCGGCGGGACATCCCCTTTTGGAACGAGGAAACAGCTGAAGATCTATATGGAACGGACGATCGCCGACCTGCCGACGATCTATATCAATGCCGGAAAGAGGGGCTTGTTGGCGGAAATATCGCCGACCGATCTGATCAAAGCCCTTGATCCGATTCTCGTCGACGTCGCTTTGTGAGGTCTTGATTCCGCAAATCAGATGAGATCCTTCGCTTCGCTCAGGATGACCGCTTCTTTGTTTTGCTCTGAAAACTAGCGTATTTTTTTCAGCTCGACACCCTGACCTATCAGATACAATCCGGGAATCGAAACGGGAAGTTTTCCGGTGATATCCAATTCCCCGAAGATCGCGCGCGCCGCGATATCTTGGGCGATCGGCGTGTTCCGGTAGAGGCACATGTAAGAAGAAATCTCGGGAATATTCCGGAGAAGGTAGGGACTGCCGAAATTCACGACGGCGACGGGTTTCCCTGTCGCGGCCAGCGTCTTGATTAGATCGACGTGACGAGGATCGAGTCCGACGCTCCCCTTCCACGCCCGCAAGCTCGAAAAGACGGCACAGATGATGATGTCGGTGCCCGCAGCCTTAAAAAACGCATCGTCCAGCGATTCCTTGCCTGTGTTGGTATCGGCGTAGAACACCTGGGCTCCCGGAGACCTTTTTCTGATTGCGTCGGCGAAGACCCGGCCGGCGAAATAATCGGCCTGGTCACTGCTCAGCGAAAGAACGGAAATCTTGCTGGCGGAATCCCGAAGGGGCAGCATGCCGCCGTCGTTTTTGACGAGCGTCACCGCTCTTTCAAAAGTCATTCGGGCCTGTTCAAGAGACGCTTTCGTCCCGAGCTTCTTCGGAAGCGCCTCGACGTCCACGGATTTATCGAGATGCAGGCCGAGACGGGCTTTCGCTTCCAGGATCCTGCGGACGGACTCCTCGATACGCGCTGCCGGCAGTCGGCCCGATCTCGCGGCCTCGACCAGAAAATTCACGACCTTGCTCGGTTCGAGCGGCAGAAGGACCATGTCCACGCCGGCCAGGATGGCCTGGAGGGCGGCTTCGGTATTGGAATAAGAGTTCGTGACGCCCCCCATTTCCATGGCGTCGGTTACGATTAGCCCGCGGAACCCCAGTTTTCCGCGCAGCAGATCCGTTAGGATGGCCGGCGACAGCGAGGCCGGCAAGTTGGGCGTTGGATCGAGAGCCGGGACGTAAAGATGGGAAACCATGACCGCCTGAACGCCGGCCTCGATGGCCTTTTTATATGGATAAAGTTCGACCTTGTCCAACCGCTCGCGATCGGCCTTGATCGTCGGAAGCAGGCTGTGCGAGTCCTGATCCGTATCGCCGTGGCCGGGGAAATGCTTAGCCGTGGCGATCATGCCGTTCGACTGGCAGCCCTTGATGAACGCCGACGCCAGTCGGCTCACCTGCTCCGGGTCCTCGCCGATCGCCCGGGTGTTGATGATGGGATTGTCGGGATTGATGTTGACGTCGATGACCGGGGCGTAGGTCATGTGGATCCCGAGGGCCCGGCCTTCGGCGGCCGTGGCCTGGCCCATTTTATAGGCCAGCTCCTCGGAGTTCGCGGCGCCGACGCCCATGAGCGTCGGGAAAAGCGTGGCCCCCGTGATCTGGTTCCCCGTCCCGCGTTCGAGGTCGGAGGAGATGAGGAGAGGAATCTTGGCCATCTTTTGGAGGGCGTTGTTGAGATGGGCGGTCTCATAGGCTTCTCCCAGAAAAATGATCACCCCTCCGATCTTGCGGTTGACGACGAGGTCCTTGAGGTTGGCCAGATAAGGGCTCTCCTCGTTGAAAAAATCTCCCGTGTAGCGACAGGCGATCAACTGCCCGACCTTCTCTTCGAGGGTCATCTGTCTCAGCGTTTTTTCAACCCACCTCGTTTCGGACGGGCCGAAGGCCAGATCGGTCTTGACCGCGACAGGAGCGCAGGATGCGGTCAGGAAGGCAAGGCAGGTGACTATTGCCGCTTTGATATTCAGTTTAGTTAGGGACATCTGTTTTCTCTTTCGAACGGTGAGATCGCCACGTCGTTTCTCTCCTCGCGATGATAATTTTATTGTCCATACGAGGTCTTTCAACCGTGACGAATTCACCGCATCATTTTAAAATATATCTCAAGATGAACAGGGCCGAGAAGAAATAAACCAGCCAGTGGACCGTCCGGCCCTTCCTCGTCGCCAGCTTGAGGATCGAGTAGGAAATGAAGCCGAAGGCGATGCCCTCGGTGATGCTCCCGGTCAGAGGCATGAGGACGATCGTCAGGAAGGCGGGGATGGCTTCGGTCAGGTCGTCCCAATCGATGTGCGTCACCGATTTCATCATGAGATAGCCGACGATGATGAGGGGCGGGGCGATGACCGGTTTGAGGGCCAGATCCTTGAACTTGATCTCGCCGCTGATCATCTCCGTGAGCGGGCTGAAAAAAATCGCCGCGACGAAAAGAAATGAGGTCATGACATTGGCCAGACCGGTCCGGGCGCCCTGGGCGATCCCCGTGGCGCTCTCGATGTAGCTCGAAACGGTCGACGTCCCCAGGAGCGCGCCTTCCACCGTCCCGATGGCGTCGGCCAGGATGGCCTGGTTGGCCCTCGGGAGTTTGCCGTTCTTCATGAACCCGGCCGGACCGCTGACCCCGATCAGGGTTCCGACGCAGTCGAACATATCGAGAAAAAAGAAGACGAAGATGACCGAGAAAAAGCCGGAGTTGAAGGCCCCGAGAATATCGAGCTTGAAGAAGGTCGGGGCGAGGCTCGGCGGCGGGGCCAGAAGGCCGTGGTATTTGACGATGCCGAGCGGGATGCCGAGCAAGGCCGTGGCCAGAATGCCCAGCAGGATCCCCCCCCGGACTTTCCAGGCCATGAGTATCGCCGTGACGACGACTCCGAACAAGGCCAAGAGCACCGGCGGGCTCGTGACATCGCCCAAACCGATATAGGTGCCCGGAGCGGCAACGACGATCCCTCCATACTCGAGCCCGACCAGGGCGATGAGAAGACCGATGCCGACGGCGATGGCGTGTTTTAAGGCTTCGGGGACGGCGGCGACGAGCTTGTTATAGAACCCGGCCAGAGAGAGGATGATCTGAGCCACGCCGGAAATGAAGACCGCCCCGAGGGCGACCTGCCACGAATATCCCATGGTCCCGCAGACAATGACGGCGAAGAAGACGTTGTGGCCCATGGCCGGGGCCTGGGCGATGGGGTATTTCGCGAGCAGGCCGGTCAGGAGGGTCGCGACCGCGCTGGCGAGGCAGGTGGCCGTCATGACCGCGCCCCTGTCCATACCCGCCAGGGACAGGATCGCCGGCTGGACGAAGATGATATAGGACATGGTCATGAAGGTCGTGGCCCCGCCCAGCAGTTCGGTCCGGACGGTCGTGGCGTTGTCCTTCAACTTGAAAAATCGGTCGAGCCAATTTTTCATGGGTTCCCCCTTGCCCCGGTCACTCCTGATATTGGATCAAACTGAAGATATCGACCTCGGGAAAGGCCTTTTTAATGGCGGCTACGCCTTTGAGAAAGCTGAGCTCGACTACGGCCCCGAATCCCAAGGGCTCGCCCTTCAGGAGCTTGACCAGTTCGATGGCGCTGATCGAAGAAGACCCCGTGGCGATCAGATCATCGATGATAACGACGCGCTGGCCGGGCTGGATGGAGTCCTCGTGCATCTCGAAGTATTCGACGGCGTATTCGTTGGGCGCCCGGACGCCGACCGTCTTTCGGGGCAGTTTCCCTTTCTTCCGAATGATGTCCAATCCTAAGCGGAGATCCCGCGCCACCGGCGCCGCGAACAGATAGCCGCGCGATTCGATGCCGATGATCACGTCCGGCTTTTTCTTTTTAGCCCAGGCGGCCAGCTTGTCTATGGCGAAATGAAAGCTGGCGGCGTCATGGACCAGGGGTGAGATGTCCTTGAACCCGATCCCCGGTTTGGGGAAATCCTTGACCTCATAGATCCGGTCTTTGAGCCGTTCGATGTTCATCCCGACCTCTCTTCTATTTGATTTAGTTGGTGACCGTAATGACCCGCTTCTCGTCGTCGCTGACCTCGATGGTGATGGAAACGGCTTGCAATGGAAAGTCGATCTTTTCCGCCCATTCGACGACGACCACGCCCTCGCCGATATAATCCTCGAAGCCGAGGTCCGTAATCTCGGCCGCTTTGGCCAGCCGGTAGAAGTCGAAATGATAGATCGGGACCCTGGCCAAGTAGACGTTCATCAAGGTGAACGTGGGGCTGCAGACCTGATGGACGTTCTTGAGGCCCAGCCCCGAGGCGATCCCTTTGGCGAAGACCGTCTTGCCGGCCCCCAGCTCGCCGATGAGAAAGACGACCTCGTTCCCTTTGAATGTCCGGGCCAATTTCTTGGCGAAGGCGAGCGTCTCTTCGGGCGAATGCGAGATCAAAGTCAAGTCTCCATCTCTTGCAAAGCCTTCGGCAAATATTTGATGAGGTCTCCGGCAATGAGCGCTCGCTCGCCGAGTATCCGCGCGCCGATATCCCCGCTCAGACCATGGAGATAGACGGCCGCCAGCGTCGCGCCGAGAACGTCTTTCTCCTGCATGATGAGCGAGGCGATCATGCCGCTCAAGACGTCGCCCGAGCCGCCCGTGGCCATACCTGGATTTCCGGTGGGGTTGATGAAGACCCGGCCTTCGGGTGTGGCGATCAGCGTCCGATAACCTTTGAGGACCAAATAAACGCCGAACTTTTCGGAGAACCGGGGCGCGAGCTCGAGCCTGCGATCGAGGACGTCCTGGTTCGAACGGCCGATCAGCCGGGCGAACTCACCGGGATGCGGCGTCAGAACGGCCGGCCTGGGCAGTGATCTCAGGGCGTCCGGATTCTCGGCCAGGATGTTCAATCCGTCGGCGTCGATCACGACGGGAACTTTGATCTTCGGCAGGAGCGAGGTGATAAGCTTGGCCGTCGACGGATGCGTCGAGATCCCCGGACCGATAAGGACCGCGTCCTTTCCCTTCATCAGATCCAGGATCAAGGGCAGCGCGGACTCGGACAGAGTCTTTTGCGGCGTTTCGGGCAGCGCCTCGGTCATGATCTCCATCATCGACCTGGCCACGGCCGGCAGACAGCTCTGGGGCGTCCCGACAGTGACCAGCCCCGACCCCGTCCGAAGGGCGGACCGGGCTGCCATGGCTGCCGCGCCCGTCTTCCCCAGCGAGCCGGCGAGAACGAACAAATGTCCATAGCTCCCTTTATGGGAATCTTTCTTTCTTTTCTTGAAGTACGAAGCCATGGTCGTCTTTTCGACGAGCTCGAGCTTCAGGCCGGGATCATCGAACAGGAACGGCGGAACGCTGATGTCTGCGATGACCAGCTCCCCGACATAAGCTTCGGCCGGAGGAAGGATATGGCCGATCTTGGGCGCCGCGAGCGCCACCGTTAGGTCGGCCTTGACCGTAGGGCCGATGATTAAATACGTATCCGAGGAAAGCCCGGAAGGGATATCCACGGCAACCTTAAAGGCCCGGGCTTTGTTGATGTCCTCGATCGCCGCGGCGTAGATCCCGTCGGCGGGCTTTATAAGTCCCGTTCCGAAGATGGCGTCGATAATCACCGAAGCGTGCCAAACTCCCACTTTGTGTTTTTTCCACTCAGCCACGGTCGGCGTTTCCACGATCTCGACGCCGATCCGGCCGGCGACAGCCAGGTTCAGAGCGGCATCCCCCTTCACCTCGTCTTTTTTGGCCAGAAGCAGGACCGTCGGCCGCGCTCCCCTATTGAACAGGTGGCGGGCGACGACGAACCCGTCTCCCCCATTATTTCCTTTCCCGGCGACGACGACGATGTTCTGCTCCGCGACTTCGGGAAACCGCTTGAGGATGGCTTGCGTGATCCGGATGCCGGCGTTTTCCATGAGCACGGCCCCCGGGATGCCGATCCCCTCGATCGTCTTCCGATCGATCTCCCTCATTTGGATTGACGTGAGGACTTTCATGGCCGCTCCTTGAGCCGGATTTTAGCACAAAATTGATTTCCGCCGCTATTCTATGCTAATTTATGGACTACTTTCCCATCGCCAAACCGGAATGTGAGGAGGTCTTCGTCATGTCCATCAAAGTCGGCATCAACGGATTCGGCCGGATCGGCAGGAACCTGTTCCGCGCCTCGCTGAACAATCCCGAGATCGAATACCTGGCGGTGAACGACATCACCGACGCCAAAACCCTCGCCCATCTTCTGAAATACGACTCCGTCCTCGGCGGATTCCATCAGGACATCCAAGCAACGGCGGACGCTATTATCGTCAACGGCAAGACGATCAAGGTCCTGGCCGAGAAAGAGGTCTCCAAGCTTCCCTGGAAGGCCCTCGGCGTCGACATCGTCGTCGAATCGACGGGCAAATACACGAAGCGGCCCGATCTCCTCAAGCACATCGAGCAGGGCGGGGCTAAAAAAGTGATCGTCTCCGCCCCGGCCACCGATCCCGACATCACGATCGTCCTCGGCGTCAACGAGGAGGCCTACGACGGGACCAAGCACCACATCCTCTCCAACGCTTCCTGCACGACCAATTGCCTGGCTCCCGTGGCCAAGGTCCTCCATCAGGAATTCGGCATCGAGAAAGCCTTTATGACCACTATTCACGCCTATACGAACGACCAGAAAATCCTTGACGCTCCGCACAAGGACCTGCGCCGCGCCCGCGCCGCCGCCGTGTCCCAGATCCCGACGACGACCGGGGCGGCGAAGGCCGTCGGCCTGGTCATCCCCGAGCTTAAGGGTAAGATCGACGGGATCGCCATCCGCATCCCGACGCCGAACGTTTCTCTCGTCGACCTGGTCGCGGTCATGAAAAAAGAGGTCAACGAAAAGGACGTCAACGAGGCCTTTAAAAAGGCCGCCGCGGGCAAGCTCAAGGGAATCCTCCAGTTCACCGAAGAAGAGCTCGTCTCCATCGATTTCCTGTCCAATTCCCACTCGGCCATCGTCGACGGACCTTCGACCAAAGTCATCGACAAGAACTTCTTGAAAGTGCTGGCCTGGTACGACAACGAATGGGGTTATTCCTGCCGGATGCGCGACCTCATTAAATACATTTCGAAGTGAGGAGAGCCCGCCATGCTGTTCGTCGAAGATCTGGACGTCAAGGGAAAAACGGTCTTCGTCCGGGTGGACTTTAATGTTCCTCTGAACGATAAAGCCGAGATCCGGGACGATACGCGGATCAAAGCCTCGCTGCCGACGATCAACTATCTTCTGGCCAAGGGAGCCCGGCTCGTCCTGGCCTCGCATCTCGGCCGGCCTAAGGGGAAGTTCGATCCGAAGATGAGCCTCAAACCCGTGGCCGCCCGGCTGGGCGCGCTCATCGGACGAGAAGTCATCTTTGCCCCGGACTGCGTCGGCGACGAGGTCGATAAGCTCAAGGCCGGCCTCGAAGACGGCCAGGTCCTGCTCCTCGAAAACCTCCGTTTTCATGAGGGCGAAACCAAGAACGATCCCCGATTCTCCAAACGGCTCGCCGCCGGCATCGACCTGTTCGTCAACGACGCCTTCGGCTCGAGCCATCGGGCCCATGCCTCGGTCGTCGGCATCATCGACTTCGTCCCGAAATGCGCGGCCGGGTATCTCATGAGACTGGAGGTCGAGTACCTGCGGAAGGCGATCCACTCCCCCGCCAAGCCCTATGTGGCGATCCTCGGCGGGGCCAAATCCGAAGATAAGATCCCGGTCATCGAGAACCTGCTGAACAAGGCCGATACGATCCTGATCGGCGGGGCCATGGCCTATACCTTCCTCAAGGCCCAGGGCCACGCGGTCGGCCGATCCCTGGTCGAGGCGGACAAGCTCGAGATCGCGCTTTCAATCCTGGCCAAGGCCAAAGATAAGAACGTCGATTTCCTCCTCCCCATCGATCACGTCTTGGCGGTCTCGATCGAATCTCGCGCCGTGGCCAAGATCACCGACGTTTATCCCTTCCCGGAAGAGATGATGGGCGTCGATATCGGCCCGAGGACGATCGCCCAGTACGCGGAGATTATCGCCAAGGCCAAGACCATCGTCTGGAACGGCCCCCTGGGCGTGTTCGAGACGCCCGCGTTCGCCCAAGGGACGGTGAAAATCGCCCAAGCCGTTGCCGCCTCCGGCGCGATCTCCATCATCGGCGGCGGGGATTCGATCGCGGCCGTGGCGAAGGCCGGAGTGAGTGATAAGATCACCCACATTTCGACGGGCGGCGGGGCCAGCCTGGAATACCTGGCCTTTGAGACATTGCCCGGCATCGAAGCTCTCGAGAAGAGATAGGATGCACCACAAGAAACCGCCGTTCATCGCCGGCAACTGGAAAATGCATATGACCATCCCGGAGGCCCGGGCTCTGATCTCCGCGGTGGTCAAGGCGAGCCCCGGCCTGTCCGAGGCGGAGATCGTCCTCGTCCCGCCTTTCACGGCCCTCGCCGAAGCGTCCCGGCTCCTTCTGGATACGCCCGTCCAGCTCGGCGCCCAGAACCTTTTCTATGAGGACAAAGGCGCCTTTACGGGCGAAGTCGCGGGACCGATGTTGGCTGACGCCGGCTGCCGCTACGTCGTCATCGGCCATTCGGAGCGCCGCCAGTATTTCGGCGAAACGGACGCCTTGGTGAACAAAAAGGTCTTCGCCGCCTTCCGGGCCGGACTGAAACCCATCGTCTGCGTCGGGGAAACCCTCGAGGAACGGGAAGCCGGCCGGACGATCTCCCGGATCGAATCCCAGCTGCGGAACGGTCTCGCGGGAATCACCGCCGACCGCTTCGCCGAAGTCGTCCTAGCCTATGAGCCGATTTGGGCCATCGGCACGGGAAAGACGGCCGCGGCCTCCCAGGCTGAAGAGGTCCACGCCCGCATCCGAGAAAAACTGGCGGAAAACTATGGAAAAGAGGCGGCTTCTTATGCTATAATCCTTTACGGCGGGTCGGTGAAGCCCGCCAATTCTTATGCCCTGTTTAGGGAGAAGAATATCGACGGATTTCTCGTCGGTGGCGCTTCGTTGGAAGCGGAATCGTTCATCCAGATCACGAAAGAAGCTATTAAAGCGTATAAGGAAGAACAGTGAGTGCGTTAATCACCATCATCCATGTGATCATCTGTCTGATCCTCATCATCGCCGTCCTGATGCAGTCCGGCAAGGCAGCCGATCTGGCCGGAGCTTTCGGAGGCGGCGGCAGCGCCACGGCGGTCGGGGCCCGCGGTCAAGCCTCGATCATGGCCAAAGTGACGGAGGTCTGCGCGATCCTCTTCATGTTCACGTCGCTGGGGTTATGGGTCCTTTCCGGCAAGGAAAGTTCGTCCGCAGTCAAGGGAACCGCGGCCGTTCCCGCCAAGGATGCGGCCGCGACCACAGAGACCAAGAAGGAGCCGACCCCGACCGCTCCGACGGCCGACAAAGTGAAAAAACAGCCGGAAACCAAGCCGGTTGAGAAAAAGGCCCCGGACGCGGCGCCCCGGAAAGCGGCCGCTCCCGAGACCAAGAAATAGATCCCTCGCTCTCCAAGCGTTTCGTGCCGAAGTGGTGGAATTGGCAGACACACTAGCTTGAGGGGCTAGCGAGCCTTACACGCTCGTGGGGGTTCAAATCCCCCCTTCGGCATTTCCTTTGATTGACCTAAAATCGGTCAGGCTTTCGTCGCCTTGAGGATCCTGATCCGCTTCGCTTCGGGAAATTTCTCGATGGCGTAGCGGAGCGTCGTCCGCGGAATATCGCGACCGTACTTCAGAAGAAATTTCTCCAGCCGGGCCATGTCCGTCTTGCCGGCCTCGCGTAGCAGCCACCCGTTGGCTTTTTCGATCAGATCATCCTCGACGGAGAACAATTTTCGGGCGATCCGGTAGACAGGGTCCAAATGCTTTCCATAGCGGGCCAGCTTGATGAACGAGACCGCCGAAGCCCGTTTGACCCACCGGTTCGGATGATCAGTCCAGCTCATGATCTTCGGAACGAGATCGGGAAACTTCTCCAGCAAAACGCCGAGGCTCTCGGGGCAGAGCACGTCCACGGAGGCCCAATTGTCGCAATAGTCTTGAACCAGCCATTTTTTGATCACGTTGAAGTGGGGCCGATCGAAATCCCGGTGGTAGCGAAGGAAGACCAAGGTCGCCAGGCCCTTGGCTTCCAGGTATTTGTTCGGCATAAGGACCTCGCAGAGCTCGATCGCCTCCCGGATCGTCCAGATCTTGCGGACCGAACGGAAAAGCTCATTCGCGATCTCCCGGCTCTCGACCGACGACAGCCCCAGCGATGAGATCTGTTCCTTGAAATAGCGTTGGGCTTGGACGGCTTTCTCAGGATTGGATTTGCTTTTGAGAAGAGCCATGGCCTTTTTGGCCAGCTCCTCCGGGGTCACGAATTTCGTCGCTTTTTTATCGCCCTCGGTCATGGCG
>JAPKZI010000064.1 GCA_026393865.1 Candidatus Aminicenantota bacterium | reverse complement strand
GAAGACCTGATCGAACGGCTCGCGCTCCCTGAGGCTCCGAACGCCGCCCAGCTGTTCTTTCAAGGCGTCCGAATAGAGGTCCGCTTTCGCCCCGTCCGTGAGGAACATCATCCACCGTAAGTGCCTGAAATCCTTATCGTTGTCGAAGGCCTGGGTGAACCGCCGGAGCTTGTTCCAGGCCCCTTTTTTCTGTTCGTCCGGCCGGAGCCGGCCCGTGACCAGCCCCGCCGCTTTGGCCCCCGCCGCGACGGCGGGCAGGCGCGAGAGTCTCTGCGCCTGGTAATGCTCGTAGCCGGCGAAGATCTCGTCGCCTCCGTCCCCCGACAGGACGACCTTGAACCGGGCCCGGGCCATCTCCGAGACAAGATAAGTCGGAAAGATGGAGAAGTCCCCCAGCGGTTCGTCGAGGTGATGGATGAGCTTGTCCGTGAGCTCGAGGGCCCGCGGTTCCAGGATGAGCTCCTCGTGGGCCGTGTCGAACCGCTTGGCGATCCGGCGGGCGTGTTCGAGCTCGTTGTAGGAGGCGTCCTTGAAGCCGATCGAGAACGTCCGGAGCGGCGAGGCGCCGAGCTCCCGCATCAGCCCGACGATGGTCGAGGAGTCGATGCCGCCGCTCAGGAAGGCGCCCAGCGGGACGTCGCTGACCAGGCGAAGCTTGACCGACTCCTTGAGCAGCGCGTAGAGCTCGTCCATCAAAGACGCGAGGGAACGCCCGCGGAAATCGCTTTCCGGCCCCTTCTCCGGCTCGATGTCCCAATATTTCCGGATGTCGACCTTCCCGTCCCGAAAGATCAGCATGCATCCGGCCGGCAGCTTAAAAATGTTCTTGAAGATCGAATGAGGCGCCGGAATATATTCGAGCGTCAGAAACAGGTCGAGAGCCCGCGGCTCGATCTCGCGCCGAACTCCGGGATGGACGAGGATGGTCTTGAGCTCGGAACCGAAGACCAACGTGCCGTCCGCAAGCCGGGTGTAGTAGAGCGGCTTGATCCCGATCCGGTCGCGGACGAGAAAAAGCTGCCGCTCTTTCCCGTCCCACAGGGCGAAGGCGAACATCCCCCGGAACCTGTGGACGAACTCCAAGCCCCATTCCTCATAGGCGTGGACCATGGTCTCGGTATCTGTGCGCGTCTTGAAGACGTGGCCGCGGGCGAGAAGGTCGTCGCGCACCTTCGGGAAATTATAGGCTTCGCCGTTATAGGCGATCCACAAAGAGCCGTCTTCGTTGGAGAGCGGCTGGTGGCCGCCCTCGACATCGATGATGCTCAAGCGGCGGTTGCCGAGGCCGACGCCGCTCTCGATATGGACGCCTTCATCGTCCGGGCCGCGGTGGACGATCTCCCGGCACATCTTGGTCAGGAGCTCAGGCGAAACGGGCGGTCCGCCCCTCGCCGTGGCGATTCCGCAGATGCCGCACATGGGCTACTTAGCTACGACCTCGAGGTTGAAGAAGACCCCGAGCCAGCGCCGCTCCTTGTTCGCTTCGCTTTCGTAGTAGGGAATGGAGCCTTTGTCGGCCTTGATCTTGAGGCGGAATAAGTGGGCTTGCCGGTCCTGAAAGCCGTTCCCAACCGGAAAACGGAGCGTCGCGGCCGCGTTAGCGCCGAGGGTGACGTCCTGCGTCCGGCCCTCGACCGTCACCGTGATCCTGTTCGAAAGCCGCGGATTGCTCAGCAGATGGACCGCAACCTCCTTGACCGGAAAAAAAGTCCGGAGAATGATGTCGGCCTTCCGGTCGCCGAGCGTCCACCAGCCGTTCTCGTTCGAGTCCTTTCGAATGAAGTTGTCGTTCAAGAAATAAAGGAAACGGTCCGCATAGAGAGGAACGCCCCATTGCTGTTTGAAGGCCGGGGGATTGGTGTTCGTCGGGAGCTCGTTGATGAGCGTCAGTTCCACGGGAAAGAGGGTGAATGGCAGCTTTTTGCCGTGCGTGGACGGGCGGGCCGAGGACTGAAGGGGAGTGAGCAGGATCTGGCCGATGAGGAGCGCGGCCATGCCCCAGGCGACGAGGAACTCCTTGTCTTTGATCTTGATCCCCGGAAGGAAGAGGAACAGGGGATAAATGCCGAGGAAATAGCGGTTGCCCAAGGACCCGCCGCCTCCTCCATAATTGTCGGGCATTATGACGATGTAGATCAGGATTTCGCCGGCCAGGGCGATGAGGATCAGCCACCGTTCGAGGCTTTTTTTCCCTATAACGAAGAGGATGAGGAAGAGAACCGCCGGAAAGAAGTACCAGGTGATTCCGGTGAAACGGCCGAAGAAATAATAAAAGATATTGTAAAAGACGAATTTGACCGGGCGCAGGGTCCGTTCCATGTATCCGGTGGCGGTCATCGTCCAGCCCGTATTGTCGAAGGTGACGCCGTCCTTTTCCAGGGGGAAGTTGGAATAAAAGGTCTTCCGGTCGCCGCTTTGGTAGTTCCAGTCCGAGGTCATCAAATAGTTAGTTCCGAAGAGGATCCCAAAGCTCAAACCGAAGCCGAGGAGGATCCCGACCGACCGGGCATATTTCTTCTTGAGCAGGGTCCAGAGGAGGAACGGCCCCACGACGGCGATGTTGGGAGGCTTGGAATAGACGGCGATGCCGGCGATGAACGCTGCCAGGTAATCCGACCCTCCCGACAGGAGGAACCGCTGCCAGCGGGGCGTCGCGGCGTCCGCGGCCGGTTTGCCGAGCTCCCGGCAGCGGACCTTATAAAGCCACAGAAATAGGACGGTGAAGACGAGGAAAAGGTTGAAGAAATCAGGGGCGATCCACAGGAAATAGACGCCGGCCACGGAGGCGAAGAGAAACGTCAAGACGCGGAGAAGCGAAAGCCCCGGACTGTTACCCAGTGAAAAATAAGAGAAGCCCATGAGCAGGAGGAGGAAGAGCATGACGGCATGAAAGACGAGGGGGCCGTTGCTGTCGAAAACACGGACGAAGGGCGCGGCGAAAAAGGGGTAGGCGAAATTCTTGGCGAAAAAGAGTTTCTCCTGTCCGTCCTTTTTGACCCTTTTCAGGAAGATGCCGTTCGGTCCCGCGGCGAAATCTTCCATATAGCGGACCAAGTCCTTCTTGGTGTATTCGATGTCGCCGTCGAAGGCGAGGCTCTGGGCCATGGAGTAATAGACGGCCTGGTCGGCGAACAGAAAACCTTGGTGGAGGACGGGGAGGTTGGCGAACAGGGCGAATCCCAGGAAGGCGAGTGAAACGAGGAGGAGGGCCGCCCAGGCGCCCCGTGCGTCCTGTAACATAAATTAAATCAATATCATATTGACGGGGGAAATTCAACCAAGGAAAAAAGGCGAAGAGAATATTATTGGACGGTGGCCATCAAATAATCGGTGACCTGGATATTGTATTTCTCCGGATCGAGGGCCTTGACGATCGTCCGTTTGAACTTCTTCGTCTGCGGGTCCTGTTCGGCCATGTCGATGACCGGTCCGTCGATCTTCCGTCCCATCTGGTCGGTGATCAGCTTGACCATCGGCCGGTAGGCGAAGGCCGCCAGGGGATTGTTCTCGACGACGATGCCGACCTCACCGGAGTTCATGGCCGCCAGCGTCCCGACCGGGTAGACGCCCATCATCTGGACGAAGGCCTTAAACAGGAGGGGCTCGAACTCCTCGGCGCAGTTCTTCTGCATCAACTTGAGGGCTTCCTCGGGGGTGAAGGTCTTGGGCCGGTAGACCCGCTTGGTCGTGATCGCGTCGTAATAGTCGATGACCTTGACGATCTGGCTGAAGAGGCTCATTTTCTTCCGCCGGGCGTATTTCGGATACCCGCTCATCCCGGGCTTGATATGGTGTTCCATGGCCACCTGGACCGCCGCGTCGGGGATCTCCTCAGTGGCCTTGCGCCGGGCCAGCTTCCCCGCTCCGATGTGGGAGTGCTTTTCCATGACCGCCCGTTCTTCCGGCTCGAGCTTGCCCGGCTTGTCCAGGATCTCATTGGGGATATCGAACTTCCCGACGTCGTGAAGGCAGGCGCTGATGCCAAGCTGGATCAGCTCGGGCCGGGTCAGCCCCAGCCGCCGGCCGAGGGCCAGGGACAGGATGCAAACGTTCACCGAGTGGTTGAGCGTGTATTCCTGGAAGTTCTTGATATTGGTCAGTCCGATCAAAAAGGCCTCGTGCGACATGAGATGGTTGATCAGCGATTGGATCCAGCGCCGGGTCAGATGGATGTTCATGGACTTCTGCTGGCTTTCGAAAAGATCCTTGAGATGATGGACGCCCAGGATGTAGATCGGGATGGCGCTCTTCTCGCTGATGTCGATGTGCTCCTCTTTCGGGAGCTTCTTCAGCTGAACGTCGGGGAAGGAGCCGGCGTGCAGCTCCTCGTCGGTCCGTTCGAACGAAAAGCCCTTGGCCAGATCCCGGCGGGAAAGAAAAACGATGAACCGGACGAGCTCGTCCTCGGTCATGTCGGGGAAGAGGGTCAGGGTCCCGATCTGCCGGGCCAGAAATTCCTCGATGACGGACTTGTAGACGATGTAGTTGGCGATGTTGAATTTCAGCCGGATCTTATTGACGAAGAAGGAGTCCTGGCGGAGCTGGATCTGGATCTTGTCCTCGGTCTTGAAGCCCTCGTTAAGCGCGGCCCAGAAGTCCCGCAGGCGTTCCATGAAGCCGAGGTTGTTGGCTTCGTAGACCTTGATCAGCTTCAGGACGATGTGGAAATGGGTCAGGATGTCCAGGGCCGTCTTGAAGCTCATCTCGGAGGGCCGGTTGTCGTCGGTCACGCGGGTCTCCTTTGGTCATATCCCTGGACGAGGACCATCTGTTTCAGGGCGGCCCGGATCTCCATGCGGAGGATGTTCGGCCGGCGGCGGGCCTGGCCTTTCAGGGCCGCGACGGCGGCCGGCGTGGCCATCGCCGCCAGGGCCTGGATCGCGCAGATGCTGGTCTCCAAGACCTTCGCCTTGCCGAATAGGCTCCAACGCTTGATCAATTTGAGGAGGACGTCGCAGGCTTCGTCCGTCCGGCTCCTGGCCAGCGCTTTCAGCACGGCCTCTTTCTCCCATGACGTCTTCCGCCGGAAGCTCTTGGCCGAGGCGATCCCGATCAGTCGGCGGGCCGGTTCGCCGCCGGCCGTAACGGTGATGGCCTTCAGGACTTCGATCCGCAGCTCTTCATCCGGGTCCTCGAGGAGGGCCGACATGCTCTCCTGGGCCGAGGCGTCCGGAAATTTGCCGAGCGCCCGGACCGCCTCGATCTTCACGTCCTTCCGGCCCGTGGCGATGAATTTCAGGAGATTTGGGATCGTCGCGGCGTCCGGTTTCTGCCCGAGTACGGCGATGAGCGTTTTGGCGAATTCGGGCCTGTCCGGCCCGGCCAGGTCGATGAGAGACTGGGGGACCTCCCGGGCCATGTCTTCTAAATACGGTTGGGCGTCGGTCCGGAACTCGGTCTCCCGGACGCGCTCGAAGAGGTCTGCGGCCAAGGGCAGGGCCTCGGGGCCCACGAATTTCAAATATTCGAAAAAGGTCCGGGAGTTGGGCACGCGCTGTTCAGTCGCCTTCTCCCGGATCTTGTCCAGGGGAAAGCGGGCCCTGACCGCGCCGTAGAATTTTTCGAGCTCATCGATTTTCCAGGGCGCTGCGGTCGAGCTCAGGCCGGCCACTTCGCCCATCCGGTTCAAGAAACGGACGGCCTGGGTGAAATCCAATTTCAAGGTGAGATGGTAGAGACGCTTTTCCAGGGAGGCCAGGATCTGGGCGAAGTCCTCGGGCCGGTCCTCGAGGTTGAGGACCTCGAACATCATCTCCGGGAATTCTTTTTCGACGGGTTCGCGGCGCTCGGCCCCGAGCCTGTCCTCCAGGGCTTGCACATCGCCCTCGGTGAGGGGGGCGAAGAGGCCGCCGGCCTCGCCGGACTCCATGGGGTCCTTCCGGCACAGCTCCATGCTCCGGCGGAAGATGTCTTCGGCGTCCTCGGCCGTGAACTCGATGGCTCCCTCGTAGAGGGCCTCCTTCTTGATGTCGAACTCGCGGGGCAGGTCCTGGTTGCCGGAGAGCTTGGCCTCGATGAACTCGTCGGGCGAGAGATAGCGGATGTGCTCGAAATCCCTTTGCCAGAGGGCGTCGACGATGTCGCCCACCTCGACGGGGAGAAAGGACACGTTCCGGACGACATCCAGGAAGTCCGAGAACTCTTCGCCCGTCAGACCTTTCATGAAAGTCAGTTTTTGCATCCCGTCCTTGTGGAAAAAATAGGGCAGGCTGCGGAGAGCATTGTCCTCCTGGTAGACGGTCTCGTCCAGATAGAGGAAGGACCCCTGTTTGATGTCGAGCTCGAGCTCGCCGTGGTCGTCGAGGAATTTCCGGAGCCGGCCGAAGACCCCGTTCCGGAGCTGGGTGATCGAGTCATGGCCGGGCGGGAAGATCTTCGTCGCGGAGACGGCCCGGACCAGGACGGTGCAGATGTCCTTGACGGCCTCGATCAGCTTTTTATCGGCGGCCGACCCCTCCAGCGGCGAGCTGTTTCCCGCCTTCGTCTCGAGCGACCGCCGCTGAGCTTCTTGGTTCATCATCGTCCATCCCTAGATGATTTTTTCCTGGCAGGATTTGACGGTGAGGAACGGTGAAGCCCCGCCGCCATAAGATTTTTTCATGTCGCCTTGTTTCTCATCGTGAACCGTATTTTCTCATGTCTTTCTCGATATCCTAGAGCAAGTCCTTCAGCCGTCTTTAACTTTAACTGTCGGGGATAATAGGGACAATCCCCTCTAGGGGTGAATTCTGGGGTGAAATTATGAGCCCCCTCACAGTGGAACGGGCCATCTGGGAATTGAATTACGGCGATATCGGTTCCTGGGGATGTTTATCTCTCCATTCCCCCTTTCAGAAAAGAGGGTTATGCTTCGCCCCTTTTGCTAAAGTGGGGTGTGGGGGGAATATGATTGACGCGCTTCCGTCGGTCCCTCGCGTGACCGCGACCTTTTATCTTTGGAACAGACTGAGGTAGGCGACGAGGATCCGGTCGCCCCAGACGAGGGCGACATAGGCGGCTGGGGCGAGGAAGGTCCCAAAGGGCAGCATATATTGAAGGTCCTTCTTTTTAACGGCGATGATCAAGATGCCGACGAAGGCTCCCACGAACGAGGCCAAGATCAGGGTCAGGAGGGTCTTCACCCAGCCGAGATAGGCGCCGACCATGATCATCATGGTCACGTCGCCCAGGCCCAGCCCTTCTTTTTTCCGCACCAGATAATATCCCCCGTAGATAAGCAGAAGGAATCCGGCCCCGACGGCCGAGCCGAGGAGGGCCTGGAGGATGGGCAGGTCGCGGCGAAAGAAGGAATAGACGAGGGCGAGGACGATCCCGGGGAAAGTGATCTTGTCCGGAAGGATCTTGTGGCGGTAATCGATGAAACAGAGGACGATGAGGGCGCTCGTGAACAGGCCCGAGGCGAAGAAGAAGAAGGTCAGCGAATAATGGAGATAGAGAACGACGAAAGCGGCCGGCGTTAGGACTTCGACGAGGACATAGGAGAAGGGGATACGCGTTCCGCAATGGCGGCATTTTCCCCGGAGGAGAAAATAGGAGAGGACGGGGATGTTGTCGTAGGGCTTGATCCGTTCATGGCACGAGGGGCATGACGACGGCGGCTTGACCAGGCTCAGGCCCGCCGGCAGCCGGTAGATCACGACGTTGAGAAAACTGCCCCAGGCCAGACCGCACAGAATGACGAGGATCACCGTTTCCATGGGCTGACCTGCGTCTTGATCTCGCCCGTCCGCGGATCGTAGAGATAGTCCTTGCCGTCGAGATCCTGGGGGAGCGAGGAGAGGAAGCCGGCCCGGACGAGTTGTCCGAGCTCGACCGGATTCCGGCCGAACCGCTCCCTGTATTTTCCCAGAGCGCTTTTGAGCGCGGCGGTGTCCACGGCCGCCTTGACCTCATAGAGGTGGTTCGAGGCGATCTTCTTGATCTGGTCGTCCGGAGCGGTCTGGTAAACCTCGAGCCAGGTCTCCCAGGCCGTCTTGAGGTCCGACGTCTTGAACGACGCCGCGGCGTAGAGGCGTTTGGCCACGTTGGGCGCGCCGGGGATATCCATCGCTTTCTTGAAATAGGCCTTGGCCAGCTCGTGGTCCTTCGCGTACATCTGGGCGTAATGGCCCGCTTCGAGGGGGAAGATCCATTGGTCGGGGTTCTTGGCCAGGCCCATGTCCAGGATCTTGAGGGCCAAGGGGATATCCTGGTTGTCGTAAATGGCGATCAGGGCGCCGATTTCGTAGGGATCGACGTATTTCGGATCGAGCTCGGAGATGACGTCGAAGATATGGGTGAAATAGGCGAAGCGGTCGGTGATGGCGGTATTGCCGTAGTATTGGATGGCCCAGATATAGATGAGATCGGCCGCGAGCGACGAATAGCCGAACGTCGTCATCTTGAGATACTTGCCCGAGGGGAGGTAGATGATGCTCGAGCCGGGGACGTTGGTCCGCGGGATCTGCTCGATCCGGACCTTGAGGCCCATGAAGGACAGGGCGAGAAGGACCAGGACGAGCCCCAGCGAAACGTTCTTTTTCATCGCTTAAAAGAAATCCCGCCGCCGGAAAATGAGGACGGCCAGAGCCAGGATGAAGGCGGCGTAGACGATTCCGTAGGCCGCCGAATACAGGAGGTGAGCGGCGGAGAGGGGGAGACCGTGGACGACCTCGGTCTTCAGGTTGAAGTTCTCGAGGTCGGGGAGGACGGCGTAGAGGATTTGGAGAAGGACCTTGGTCGCTCCCGGCCGGGCCTTCTTGATGAACGTCTCCATGCTCCAGGAGAAATGGCCGATGAGATAGAACGAGAGGGCGAAGAGCGAGCTCAGGATGGGCGTCGAGAAGCAGGAGAAGAGGATGGCCACGGCCGTGATCAGGACGAGCTCGAGGAAGATGAAAAAGATCGCGGCGAGCATCGTCCACTCGATCGTCCAGGTGTGGACGAAGACCAGAACCAGGAAGATGAGGCTCATGGCCAGGAGCATGACGAAGAGGGTCAGGACGAGCCCGAAGAACTTGCCGAGGAGAAACTCGTGTCGGCGGATGGGCTTGGAGATGAGGGTGAAGATCGTCCGCTTATCGATCTCTTTGTAGACGAGGCCGGTTCCGATCAGAATGGCCATCAGGGCGCCGAAGAGCGAGATCGAAGCGAGGCCGACGTCCTTGATGATCTTGGCCCGGTCGCCGATGGTGAGCAGGGCCAGAACCCGGGCGAAAAGGATCGACACGGCGGCGAAGAAGAGGAGGAGATAGAGGATACGGTCGCGGACGGCCTCTTTGAACGTGTTGAGGGCGATCACCTTGACGGTCTGGGCGGTCATTGCGGTTTCACCATGTCCACGAAGAGGTCCTCCAGGGTCTGCGTCCTGGGGATGAGGGAATGGATCCGGCCGTTCTTTTTTTGGACGAGGGCCAGGATGTTCTGGACCTTGTTCTCATCGAGGACTTTGAGCAGGACGCGGTCGGCCTGGGCGGTCAGGCTTTCGCCGAGCGCGGCCAGCTCGTTGACCTCGACGCCGGAGACCGTGACCTCGGTGAAGAGGATCTTTTCCGAAACGAGGTCGGTGAGCTTGCCCTGGCTCAGAATCCGGCCGCCGACGATGATAGCCACGCGGTCGCAGATCAATTCGATGTCCTGGAGGATATGGGAAGTGAAGAGGACGGTCTTTCCCTCGCGGCGGAGGTTGAGGATGATGTCTCGGATCTCCTTGCGGCCGAGCGGATCGAGGCCGCCCAGCGGCTCGTCGAGGATGACGAAGGCCGGGTCGTTGATCAGGGCCTGGGCCAGGCCGACGCGTTGGAGCATGCCCCGGGAGAACTTGCGGAGCTGGAGGCCGGACGATCGGTCCATGCCGACGAGCTTGAGGAGCCGGGAGATCCGCTCGTCGCGGGCGCTTTTGGCGATGCCGAAAAGCTGGCCGTAGAAGTCGAGGAACTCCCGGGCGGTCAGATAGTCGTAGAAATACGGATTTTCGGGCAGGAAGCCGAGCCGTTCCTTGGCCCGCGGATCGAGGTGCGGCCGGCCGAAGAGCTCGATTTTACCCGTGTCCGGGAAGATCAGGCCGAGGACGGTCTTAAGCGTCGTCGTCTTGCCGGCCCCGTTTGGGCCGAGGTAGCCGAAGATCTCGCCCTCGGCGACTGAGAGGGAAATGCCTTTGAGGATCTCCCGTTTCTTGGGGACGAAACCGGTCGAGAACGACTTGCGGACGTTCTCGATCTCAAGGACCGTTTTCATCGCTTCCTATTATATGGAGCCGCGAAAAGGAAAGCAATTTTTCAGACAATCGGTCGCGCTAATTCGGGGAAGGACCCTTGAAGGGGGACGACGCATCCTGTCCCCATATTCTCCAATTAGCCTTTTGTTTTTAGGGGACAGGATGCGTCGTCCCCCTTAATATAGCCGGGGGGTTAGCCGCAGGGTGTCGACCGGGATGATTTTTTAGGCCGAAGTTTCACCCGCGCTTCCATCGGCAGAGGCGATTGCGGCCTCCCTCCGCCCATGTCACAATGAGCATGAATCGCAGCCGTGGGGCGCGACTCCCAACCGAGGCAACGCCGAGGTTAAGAAAAGGGAGAGGAACTAAGGATCTTCTCCCGCCCTCCTCTTTGACACTCCCTTGACTCATCCGAATCAAGGGAGACTTTTTTGTCGGGACCCGGAGGGGGGTCCCTCCGGATCTTTTCAACCGCGGGCTTTGCGGGCCGGGCGGATTGAGATAAAATATCATCCTGGGACCTCAGGAAAAAATGAACAGCGATCCTCCCAAGCTCCGCGACGACCTCGAGTTCACTCCGACCACCTATGAAGGACGGCAGGCGGTCATCGTCCGCGACGTCCTGGGCCTGATCGGGGACCCCATCGTCATCCAGGGCGAGGCCCTGAACCTCGTCGGCCTCATCGACGGGAGGCATTCCATCCGTGACATCCAGCTGGAGGTCGTCCGGCAAAAGGGGGGAGTGTTCGTCAGCCGGGAGAGCGTGGAGCGACTGCTGAAGGAGCTTGACGAGGCGTTCGTCTTGGACGGAGAACGATACCGGGCGGCGAAAGAGAAGTTGCGCGCCGAATACGCGAAGCTCGATGTCCGGAACGCCGCGCACGCCGGGCAGGCCTATCCCGCGGCCAAGGAGAAACTCGAGACCTATCTGGACGGGATATTGAACTTGAATGAATCCGGGCCGGGCGCCGGGAAGCTCCGGGTCCGGGCGATCGTCGCGCCGCACATCGACCCGGACACGGGCAAAAAAACATACGCCAAAGCTTATGGAGCATTGCCCGGAGCGGCTCCCCGGCTGGTCATCCTCCTGGGGACGGGGCATTCTCTCGAGGGCGGCTATTATTCGCTCACGGAAAAGGACTTCAGAACCCCCCTCGGTCTGGTCCGGACGGACAAGGCGGCGGTGAGAAGGCTCAGAGAAGCCGGCGCCGTCGTTATCGCCCCCGATGACCTGGCCCATCGCCGGGAACACACCCTGGAGTTCCAGCTCATTTTTCTTCAGCGGCTCTACGGCCCGGCCTTCTCGATCGTGCCGGTCCTCTGCGGTTCGTTCCAGGGCGAGCTCGCAAAAGCCGCCCGCGCCTCCCAGGTCCCTGGAGTGAAGGCGTTCCTCGGCGTCTTAGCCGATTTGTTGGAAGAGGGAGGAGACGGTGCATTGGCCGTCGCCGGGGTGGACTTCTCCCACATCGGACCGAAGTTCGGACACCGCCGGACCGCGGCGGCCCTGCTTCCCGAAGCGAGGAAACACGACCAGGCCTTGATCGAAGCGTGTCTAGCTAGGGACGCGAACGCCTTCTGGGCCGAGACCCGCCGGGTGAAGGACACTTATAATGTCTGCGGCTTTTCGGCGCTGGCCAGCCTGCTC
The DNA here is from genome assembly GCA_026393865.1 of Candidatus Aminicenantota bacterium. Lineage (GTDB taxonomy): Bacteria > Acidobacteriota > Aminicenantia > Aminicenantales > UBA4085 > JAPKZI01. The sequence continues at coordinate 12,979 of JAPKZI010000064.1, read as the reverse complement.
GAAATACTTCCGCCCGGCGAGGGACGGCTCCTCGATTATGATGTCTGGATGGAGGAACCGACCCGGTCCGCAGTGAGCTTCGCGGCCCTGGCTTTTTATTGACGCCTTTATCGATTATGATAATAAAAATCACCTAAGGAGGCCCCATGAAAAGTTTGGCGATCCTTTTTTTACTCGGGCCGGCGCTGGCCGTTCCCCAGTTTGCCCAGGGTCCGGTCACGGGACGAGCCTTCGGCTCGCCACTCGCCCGTGGCTTATATGCACGGGCGAGTACGGCGGAAGTGGACCCCCGGGTAAAGCCCGGGGCCCCGGCCGCCGTCGATTTCGACCAATATTTCGTCGATCAGACCATGCGGGTGGATTATTTTCACATCGGAAACGCGAAAGAGGAGCTGGTCACCCTCGACCAGGTTTATATCCAGGGCGTCTGGGCCGGCAGCCGGAAGAATCTCCTGGACGATTTTGACAACGGCCGCTATTATGTTAAAGTCTATGACGCGGCTTCGGGCAAGCTCGTTTATTCCCGGGGCGTCGACTCCTACTTCGGCGAATACCAGACGACGGACGCCGCTTTAAAAGGGACCAAGCGGACCTACCACGAATCCGCGCTCATCCCCTGTCCCAAAAAGAAGATCAGGTTCACCGTGGAGGCCAGGGACCGGCAGTACGTCTTCCACCCCCTGTTCTCCTCCGAGATCGACCCGGCCGCGCTCACCACCCTCAAAAAAACCGCCGGAGCCGGCGTCAAGATCTTCGAACTCCTGAAGAGCGGCGACCCTCACCGCAAAGTGGACGTCGCGTTCATCGCCGAAGGATACACCGTGAAGGAGGGGGCCAAGCTCCGGGCCGACCTTGACCGGTTCGTCCAGGTCTTCTTTAAGCAGGAGCCCTATAAAAGCCTCCGGGACAGGTTCAACTTGTACGGCGTGTGGCAGCCATCGGACGAAAGCGGCTGCGATGAGCCGGGTCACGGCAGCTTTAAGAACACGGCCGTCAACGCCACGTTCGACTCGCTGGGCTCGGAGCGCTACGTCCTGACCGAGGACAACAAGAGCCTGCGCGATATCGCCGCCCACGTTCCTTATGACGCGCTGTTCATCATGATCAATCACAAACGCTACGGCGGGGGCGGGATCTACAATCTCTACTGCACGTTCACGGTCGACAACCAATGGTACGAATACCTCTTCCTCCACGAGTTCGGCCATTCCTTCGCCGGACTGGCCGACGAATATTACACCTCGGACGTCGCTTATAACGATTTCTATCCGAAGGGCCTCGAGCCCCGCGAGCCGAACATCACCGCCCTCCTCGATCCCAAGGCCCTCAAGTGGAAGGCCGCCGCCTCGCCGGGGATCGCCCTTCCGACGCCGTGGGAGAAGGACGAGTTCGACCGGAACGACCTGGCCTACCAGAAGGTCCGCCGCGAGATCAACGCCAAGATCGCCCAGATGAAACGGAGCGGAGCGCCGGCAGCCGAGGTGGCCAAGGTGGAGGAGGAGTCCGAGCGGAAATCCCGCGAGCAGGCCGAGTGGGTCGACCGCTTCCTGGCCAAAAGTAAGTTCGCCGGCCGGATCGGCGCCTTCGAAGGGGCGGGCTACGCGGCCCAAGGCCTTTACCGGCCGGCCGTGGATTGCCTGATGTTCACGAAGGGAGCCAAGCCATTCTGTAAGGTCTGCGAAGAGGCCGTCCGGCGGCGGATCCGATTTTATGCGGAATGACCGGAACGATCCTGACAAACTGTTCCCGAACTCGGCAGCGGCGGAGGACGTCTCTATCGTGCCTGTTAAGAGATGGCCTTTCATTGACATTCATCCAGGGATAGGTTATTTTTTGAACGAAGAAGAGTTCCTGACAGCAAGGAGGTATCGACAATGAAAATCACCATCCGTTCGATATTCATTATCTGTCTGTTGGCCGGCTCGACCGCCTGTCTGGCGCTCGGGGATTACGGCGGCGGCGTGAACACCGGCGATCCGTCTTCCTCGGACGACACGGGATACGCCCCATCTCCGGCCGGCGGTCAGCGCGGCCGGATCTACGACATCGGGGTGGAACTTGAACGCCAGGCCACAGCTCTGGCCCAGGAAAGCTTCAACCATTTCCGGGATTGGAACGGAGCGATCTCGGACCAGGAACAGGCCATCCTCTTCAAGTCGGAAGCGTTCGCCGCGTCCTGCCGGCTCTTCTTGAAGCTGACCGAGTCGCAGTCGGATTATTTCCGGTCCGACTACCTCCGGGCGAACCTGTTCAGCTCGTTCACATTTCTGGCCTCTTCGTTCAAGGAACTTGAACAAGAAATGAAGCGGGGCAACCTGATGCCCTACGCCCTGTCCGACAGCCGCGGAATCCTCGGACGCCTGGAACAGGAGTTCGGCGCCTGGCCGGATGCCGACAACATCGCCTACCTGGATCAGAAATACGTCAAAGCTTCGGACGCCACGGTCTATCTCATCGAAAAAAAGAGCATGGGCACTTACGCAAAACGGCCCTTCAAGAACCTGGAAAGCGTCTTCCGCTACAACTACGACCGGAACCGGGGCAAGAATCCCTGGGATCACCTGGTCGAGACATCGGAAGAAACGCTGGGCAAGATGAGAACGGGCGCCATGATCGACCTGACGTTCGAGGGGAAGATGATCATCGAGCAGAGCAACCGGAAGAACCGCGGCGTCTACCTCATCCAGAACGGAAAGAAGCGGCCGCTCGCCAATCCTGATGTCGTCGCGCGACTCGGGGGGTGGGGCAAGGTTTTAGAAGTCCCGCGCGAGGTCATCGAAAGCTACGAGGACGGGGATCCGGTCGACCGTTAACGACAAATAGTCAAGGGACGAGCCTTCGGCTCGCCACTCGCCCGTGGCTTATATCCACGGGCGAGTACGGCGGAAGTGGACCCCCGGGCAAGCCCGGGGGCCCGGCCGCTGTCGACGCGGCGACAGGGTTGGCCCCCGTCCCCCTGGGGAACCAGTCCCGTCGGTTCCCCCCATCGGCCAAGCCGATGGGACCCCCCTCCGCTATGGGGGCCTTAGGGCCAACCCTGCCGTCGCGTCCTTGGATTCTTTCAGTTACCCGCGAGCGAAGATGCGGGCAAACACGCTATTTGTTAATCGAACAGAACGACAAGATCGGGATAGGGCTGAGCGACCATGGAGGGTTTACCTTGAAAATAGCCATATGCCGATATATCGCGTTCGAAAAATGGCTATTTTCATCCGTTGCGGGTGACCGGAGGTCATGACGATTAGCCTTCTCGAATCGGCGTTTGCGGGGAGCCGGCCCGGAAGAGGCCGGCCGGCGAAGCATGTTTGACGTCCCGGCGAACCCCCGTAATTAAAAAGCCGGGACGGAGTTCTGAGCCGCCGCAAACGCCGATGAGAGAACGGCGTGAAAAACCCGAGTTGGGAGCGAAGCCATGTCCGATCTTGTCAACAGGACCCGCGACCAAAAGAGCGTTCGTCCGTATCGAGGGAGCGAGGCCGATTCCGGATCTTCTCTTAACCCGCACAAAATAAATGAGAGTCGTTTTTTCCACGGCGGCCGGGGCCCCGGGCTTTGCCCGGGGGGTCACTTCCGCCGTACTCGCCCGTGGATACAAGCCACGGGCGAGTGGCGAGCCGAAGGCTCGTCCCTTGATTTGAGCTGACGTCCGCGAATATCGGAGATTTTTTTTGGGAGGAAGCGCGCCATCCCCCGGGGGGTTGATGCGGGCTGTTGTCAGCAAAAGGGGGGTTGATGATGGGAACCAAAAAGGTGGGGGCTTTCTCCAGCCCGCGCAAGAAAGCCATTCTTATTATAATTCAAAAAAAACAAAACGCAAGAAAAATTTTAAAATTTTTTTTCAAAAAAACGGCAAACTCTTTCTTGACTTTATCGGGGAATTTTTATATGAATAAGGCAAGACACGATCATGCATCCTTGAAAATCGGAACATGATGAAGTCTCGCGGTCAAGGACGAACGTAATTTTTTAATTGGAGGTATAATCCCATGGCGTTTGAATTCACGAACAAGAAGGGCGTGAAGTACTACCTGCATGGCAAAGACGTGACGCTCAAGGGCGGCCGGAAGCAGAAGATCTTCTACTTCGCGCGGGATGTCCGTCCGGAGGCTCTCAACGCGGTCCCCGAAGGCTATATGGTGAAAGAGACTGAAAAGACCGGCATGCCCATTCTCAAGAAAAAATAAGATCGACCGTCCCGGGGGTCGGGCCTTTGCGAAGGCTCGATCCCGTTTTCCCTTCCGATATCTTTGACTCGGCTTTTTCTTCTAGGTAGACTCGGGGCATGATCCCTCGTATCCGCATTTCCTTCCTTGCGCTACTCATCGCGGGGCTCGTCCTGTCCGGCTGCGGCGGCAAGGATGCGCTGCCGGCCGGCGGCGGGGCCAGGACGTTCAGGATCGCGGTGATCCCCAAAGGGATGACCCATGAGTTCTGGAAGTCGATCCATGCCGGCGCGGTCCAAGCGGCCGGCGAGCTGGGCGTCGAAATCCTTTGGAAGGGACCCCAGAAGGAGGACGACCGCGCCCAGCAGATCACGGTCGTCGAGGACGTCATCAGCCGCGGCGTGGACGGCATCGTCCTCGCGCCCCTCGACGACCGGGCTCTCATCCGCCCCGTCCAGGATGCCGGCCGGGAAAAGATCCCCGTCATCATCATCGACTCCGGGCTCCAGGGCCGGGACTACATCAGTTTCGTGGCGACGGACAACTACCAGGGCGGCGTGCTCGCGGCGCGGCGCATGGGGGAGCTGCTCTCGGGAAAAGGCCGGATCTTCATGGTCCGCTATCTCGAGGGCTCGGCTTCGACCGCGGAGCGCGAACGGGGGTTCCTGGAGACCGTGACGAAGGACTGGCCGGGTCTCCGACTGCTGGTCAAGGACCAGTTCGCCGGCGCGACCACCGAATCGGCCTACCAGCTCGGCGAGAACCTCCTTGGCCGATTTCCAGATGTCGAAGGAGTCTTCTGCCCCAATGAATCGAGCACCTTCGGCATGCTTCGCGCTCTGCAGGAATCCCGCCTCGCGGGGAAGGTCAAATTCGTCGGTTTCGACAGCTCGCCGAAGCTCGTTCAAGCCCTTCGGGACGGCCATCTCCATGGGCTGATCCTCCAAAACCCGGTCAAAATGGGATACCTGGGTGTCACCTGGATGGTCCAATATCTCCGCGGCCGGACGATCCCCGATCGGGTGGACACGGGTGTGACGCTGGTGACCAAAGAGACCATGGACTCGCCGGAGATCAAGGCGCTTCTGTCCCCCGACCTTTCCATCCTCGATCGATGACATCCGCCACCGCCTCAGCCCCCGCTCTCGAGATGAGGGGCATCACCAAGCGTTTCGGGGCGACCTCGGCCCTCGAGGAGGTGGATCTTATTCTGGGGAAGGGCGATGTCCACGCCCTTCTCGGCGAGAACGGGGCCGGCAAGAGCACGCTGGTCAAGATCCTCAGCGGCGCGCTCCGGCCCGACCGGGGCGAGATGCGGCTGGCCGGCCGGCCCTATCATCCGGCCGATCCCCTTCACGGCCGCCGGAGCGGCGTGTCGATGATCTACCAGGAATTGAACCTGGCCCCTCATCTTACGGTCGAAGAGAACATCATGCTCGGGACCGAGGTCCACTCGGGCGGATTCCTGAAGCGCCGGGACGTCCGGGTAAAGATCAAGGAAACGCTCGAATTTCTCCATCATCCGGAGATTGTTCTCGATGTCCCCGTCCGGCAGTTGAGCGTCGGCGCCCGGCAGATCGTCGAGATCTCCCGGGCCATCTTGGACAGGGCCCGGATCCTGGTTATGGACGAGCCCACGAGCAGCTTGACCCGGGAGGACACGGAGCGGCTGTTCCAGGTCATCCGCAAACTCAAGGCCGAAGGGGTAAGCATTATTTACATCAGCCATTTTCTGGAGGAGGTCCGGGAAGTCGCCGATGCCTATACCGTCCTCCGCGACGGGAAAAATGTCGGGGCCGGGCGAATGGCGGAGGCGAGCTTGGAGGCGATCATTCAGCTCATGGTCGGCCGGAAGATCGCCGACCTCTTTCCCCGCCTCGATCACAGGCTGGGCGAGGTCGCCCTGTCCTTGAACGGTCTTAAAGGCGTTCGCATGTCCGGGGCCGTCAGTCTCGAGCTCCATCGCGGCGAGATCCTCGGCCTGGCCGGGCTGATCGGAGCGGGCCGGACCGAAACGCTGCGCGCGGTCTTCGGCCTGGACGCCAGGCAAAGCGGCCAGGTCGAGATCGCCGGGGTCAAAGCTCTCAGGCTGAAGCCCTGGCAAATGATCCGCCTGGGCCTCGGGCTGTTGAGCGAAGACCGCCAGGGCGAAGGATTGGCCCTGTCTCGCTCTCTCACAGACAACATCACCCTCAGCCGCTTCGGGCCGTATAGAAAATACGGCTTTTTAAGCCAAAAAAAACGATCCCGGGCCGCCCTCCAATGGATGGAAGAGCTGAAAATCAAGGCCGAAGGCTCCGGCCAGGCGGTCGCCGGCCTCTCCGGCGGCAACCAGCAAAAAACCGCCCTGGCCCGCCTTCTCCATCAGGACGCCGACGTCCTCCTCCTGGACGAACCGACCCGGGGCATCGACGTCCTGAGCAAGGCCCAGATCTACGATTGGATGAGCCGGCTCGCGGCGCGGGGCAAGGGCATCCTGTTCGTCAGCTCCTATTTTCCGGAGCTCCTCGGCGTGTGCGACCGGATCGCCGTCTTTTTCCGGGGCCAGGTCGTCGATGTCCGCCCGGCTGCCGGCTGGCGCAACGAAAGTCTGATGGCGGCCGCGACGACAGGAAAGGCATGAAGATCAGGCGATGGAAGGTTCGACTGCGGACGCTGATCAATCTCCTGGCGCCTTTCCTGGGCCTGATTCTGGTCCTGGCCATTTTCTCGTCGATGCCCGACGTCCAGTCGCGCTTCCTGCGCCTGGCCAATCTCAAGAGCGTCGCGACCCAGTCCGTGATCGTGGCCCTCGGCGCGCTGGGCATGACCCTCGTCATCATCGGCGGCGGCATCGACCTCTCGGCCGCGTCCAATATCGCCCTGTCGAGCGTCATCACGGCCTACGCCATCAACGCCGGCCTCCCGCCCCTCGCCGCCGTGGGGCTGGGGGTCCTGACCGGAGGGGCGGTCGGGTTCGTCAACGGTGCCCTCATCACCCGCCTCCGGCTCGTACCCTTCATCATCACCATGGGCATGATGGGGATTGCCCGGGGCGTGGCCAAGTGGATCGCCAACAACCAGAAAATTGACGCTCCCCTGACCTGGGTCAACGAGCTCATGGCCAAGTCGCCGCGCCCGTCCTGGCTGATGCTCGCGCCGGGCGTCTGGCTGATGATCGTGTTCGCCGTGGCCATGGCGGTCCTGCTCCGTTACACGGTCTTCGGCCGCCATGTCTTCGCCCTCGGCTCGAACGAAGCCGCGGCCCGCTTGTGCGGCGTCCGGACGAACCGGGCCAAGATCATCGTCTACACAGTCGCCGGCCTGTTCTGCGGGCTGAGCGGCGTCATGGAATTCTCGCGCCTGACGGTGGGCGACCCGACGGTCGCGGTCGGGCTCGAGCTGGACATCATCGCCGCGGTCGTCATCGGCGGGGGCAGCCTGAGCGGCGGCGAAGGCAGCATCCTCGGCTCCATGATCGGCGTGTTCATCATGGCCTTTCTCCGGAACGGTTGCACGATGATGGGCTGGCCGAACTATATCCAGGAGATCATCATCGGCGTCATCATCGTCGCCGCGGTGAGCCTGGACCAGATCCGCCACCGCAGGCCGACATGACCTCTCCGCTCAGACTCATCCACGCCCGGGCGCCCCTCCGCATCAACGATATCGGCGGATGGACGGACACCTGGTTCGCCGGGGAAGGCAAGGTCTTGAACCTGGCCGTCAGCCCGGCCGTCGAAGTCGAGATCAAGGCTTTCGCCAACAAGCGGGGCGAGGAACGCCGGGTCGTCGTCCATGCCGAGAACTACGGCGAAACGTTCGCCATGGACCCCGAGAAGCCGGACAGGGACCGGCACCCTCTCCTCCAGTTCGCCGTCGCCGGACTGCCCGGTCCGAAAGACCTGTTCCTCGAGATCAGTCTTTATTCGCCGGTGCCGGCCGGCATTTCGACGGGAACTTCGGCCGCCGTCTGCGTCGCGCTTCTCGGCGCGCTCAGCCTTCTCGAGCCCAAGAGATATTCTTGGGCCGCGATCGCCCGGCTCGCCCATGAGGTCGAGACGGACAGGCTGGGACAGCAAAGCGGCATCCAGGACCAGATCGCCGCGGCTCACGGCGGGATCTCCTTCATCCGCATGCCCAGCTATCCGGACTCCCGGGTCCGGGCGGTCAGGCCGGATGAAAGGACTTGGAACGAGCTCGACCGGAGGCTGTGCCTGGTCTATTTGGGAAAGCCGCACGTCTCCTCGGCCATGCACGACCGGGTCATCACTGAGCTCGAGGCGGGCGGCCCGCAGCTTCGCCCTATCCGGAAGCTGACGGAGATCGCCCAGCAGGCCCGGGATCTTTTGGCCGCCGGCGAGCTTGAAGGCTACGGCAGGTCCATGATCGAAAACCACGAATGCCAGCGGGCGCTCTCCTCCAGATTGATTTCCAAAAAGGCGGACGCGGTGGCGGATATCGCCCGGCGCTTCAAGGCGTCCGGCTGGAAGGTCAACGGAGCCGGGGGCGAGGGCGGTTCAATGACCGTTCTGGGCGGGGTAGACGACGCGCTCCGCCGCCGGATGATCCGGGAGATCAACGGCATGAGCAAAGGGGTCCGGGTCATCCCGGTGGCGCTGTCACCGGCCGGCCTCCAAGCCTGGGAAATCAAATAATACCTGAATTTTTTCCAAGGATTCAGTTCGGCCTCTGTCTAAATAGGTGTTAAACGAAATTTTGGAGGTTATAAGATGAAAAAATATTTTGCGGCTCTGACGATCCTGGGATTCCTTTTCTTGAGTGCTGGAACTTTCGCCCAGCAGCCCCCGGCCAAACCGGAAAAACCGGCCAAGCCCGCTCCAGCTCAACAGGGGCCTCAGGCCAATCTGAAAGACTTCCTTCAGCTGACGACCGAACAGGAAGCTAAGCTCAAGGATATGCAGAAAGCGCGCCAGGAAGAACAGAAGGCCTTCCGTGACCAGATGCAGAAGCTCCGCGGCGAGCTGGCGCCCCTTCTTAAGGACCCCAAGGCCGACCAGAACAAGATCAACGGGCTTGTGGATCAGATCGCCAAACTGGGCGCCGACCGGACGAAGAAGGTCCTCGCCAACAGAAATCCCCTGCAGAAGATCCTCACTCCTGAGCAGCTCGAAAAGATGAAAAATGCGCCCCCCCGCATGATGGGTCGCGGTGGAATGATGGGCGGCCGCGGAATGGAACCTGGAATGCAGGGCCAGGGCATGCGCCAGGGGATGGGCCAAGGCATGGGTCAAGGCATGGGCCGGATGGGTCAAGGCCGGATGATGCGGCCCGGCATGGGTCGCGGCATGGGCATGGGGGGCGGTATGGCCTTCATGGGTCCTCAGGGTATGCGCGGTCGGGCGATGCAGATTCGCACTTTGCTGAGAGGATGGCTTCATCGCCGCGGTCTTGGACGTGGGTTTCGGTGGCAAGAATAAAAAGCGAGCGATAATTTAACTCTGCTCCTTCCCCCGCTTCTCCTCCTCACCCTCCTGGAGAGCGGGGGATTTTTTTTATCTGGATTCGAATTCCCGTCACTTGTCCTCCGGCGAGGACAGGCTCTCCGGTTAAAAGCCCTTTTTTTCCCTGATCATCAGGGGTGCTTTTTGGCACGTCTCTTGCTTAATAAAGAGGTGTAAAGGAGAAAAGCGATGAGAAAAACAATCTTGATCGCAACGGTCTTGGCGGCGATCGTCCCCTTGATCGCCTCGGCCCAGAGCTCCGATGGCTATTACAGCGGGAGCTACACCCGTCTGAGCTACGTCAAAGGCGACGTCTATGTCCAGCGGGGGCAGGACCTGGGTTATGAGCAGGGCGAGTTGAACCTCGTCGTCGTCGAAGGCGACAAGATCGGGACGAAGGATGGCCGGGTCGAGATCCAGCTCGGCCGGCGCAACTATCTTCGCCTGGACGGATCCACTCAGGTCGACGTCACGGCGCTTCCTCGCGGCGACAGCGATCCGACCAAGCTCCATCTCCTTTCCGGAAGTATTTTCGTCCGGGTGAACAGTCTGATCCGAGAGAAGAATATCGAGATCCATACCCCTGACGCCTCTTTCTATCTCATGGAGGAGGGATTGTACCGGGTCGATGTCCGCGACAACCGGGAGACCGAATTCAGCGTTTGGAGCGGCTCGGCCGAAGCGGCCGGCGAGGAAGGCTCGATCCTCGTCCGGAACGGCGAGCGGATCACGGCCGCCAACGGCCGGTTCACCTCGAAACCCGACGGGCTCTCTGCGCGCCGCGACGACTTCAGCAGCTGGAACGAGGACCGCGACGCTCTCTTCGCCCGGCGATCGACCAAAACCTACCTCCCCGCGGAATACGCGGACTACGAAAACGAACTGGCCGACAACGGCGATTGGGCCTATGAAAGCTCGTACGGCAATGTCTGGGTGCCGCGGCACACCTATTCCGACTGGCGGCCTTACTACGACGGCCGCTGGTCCTGGTATCCGATCATCGGCTGGACCTGGATCTCGTATGAGCCCTGGGGCTGGTGCACGTCGCATTACGGCCGGTGGGGCTGGGGCATGGATCTCGGCTGGTATTGGATCCCCTACAGCCGCTGGTCCTGGGGCCCGGCCTGGGTCCATTGGTACTGGGACAGGGATTATATCGGGTGGTGCCCGTTGAGCTATTACAACTACCCGGCGGTCTTCGTCAACAACAGGTTCTATGATCGTTATACGAATGGCCACATCCCGGGCAATTCGCGGACCCTGACCATGGTCCATCGCAACCAAATGCAGGACCGCCAGCTGCGACGCGTTGCCCTGGACCAGAACCGGATCAGCAAGATCGGCAATATCTCGCTCAAGGCCGCTCAACCGGACCTCCGGCCGTCGATCAACCGCGACGGCGCGACCGCGGTCAAGGCCCGCGGCGTCCTCTCCCGGGAGAGCCTGCGGAGCGTCGGGAAGAGCTTCAGCGCCGGCGGCCGGAAGCTGTCCACGGACGAGCTGCGGTCCTCCATCACCAAACGCTCCCCGGAAGGCGGATCGGCAAGCGAACGCAAGGTCATCAATGATCGGCTCAGAGATTCCTCTTCCGATCGGACCATCAGGAACGATTCGAGCCGTGTCGTCCCGCGGTCATCCATCCAAAAAGGCGATGAGGGCGCGACCCTCCGGAGCTTTCCTTCCCGTCGGACGTTCGAGAACGACCCGGTCAATTCGGTCGACCGGTCCCGGATCAACCCCTCGGTCCGGAACGAGAAAGAGACTGTCTCGGTGCGTCCCAAAAACGAGCCCGTGACGCCCCGGTCGCGGACCGATGACAATGGCCCGTCGGGCCTTCGGAGGAATGACGGCGGCCAATCCGGCGGCTGGCCGTCGCAGGGGGACAAGGCGATCCGGGAGGTCCGTCCGAAAACGATCGAACCGCCGGCATCCTCCCGCTCCGCCAATCCGGAACGGATCATCAAGGAGCGGGGCGGCAACAACGAAGGGGCTTCTTCAGTCCCGAGGAGGTCCCTTCAACAAGAAAGTGAACGGAGAGTGACGGCTCCGGCCGAGCGTCCAAGCCGGAACATCGTCAGGAACGACGCGTCTTCGCCGGCGAGGCGGAGCGCGCCTTCGCGGAGCTCGAGCGCGCCCTCGAGGATAACCTCGTCTCCCTCGCGCGGTTCCAGTTCCCCGTCGCGGAATTACAACAGCGCGCCCTCCAGAAGCAGCCGCCCTTCCTCCCGAAGCTATAGCCCACCATCCCGCAATTCCAGCACTCCGTCGCGCTCCTACAGTTCTCCCTCTCGAAGCAGCAGCGCCCCGTCCCGAAGCTATAGCCCACCCTCGCGCAGTTCCAGCGCGCCATCGCGCTCCTATAGTGCTCCGTCCCGAAGCAGCGGTTCTTCCTCCCGAAGCTCCAGCGCTCCATCACGCTCGTCCTCAGGCTCGTCGAGAGGCTCGTCATCTTCCGGCTCCGGCGGCCGGATCCGCAAATAGGATCGACGGCGGCCGGGGCGGGAAGCGTCTTTCCCGGCCCATTTTCTTCTTTACATTTCCTGTTTTCAGTGATATAAAATATTCTCTTTTCTCTGAGGAGAAGACTCTGTCGGTGGAGGTTCGCGCAATGATTCATAAAGGCAAAATGGCCGGAACGATCGGCATCTGCGTCGTGGCGATCATGATGATATTGGCGGGAGGGATCGCCTGTAAAAAAGCGCCCCAACCGGGCGAAAAGACGAAAGCCGCCGCCGCCGTCCCCGCCGAGACGGTGACGATGATCAAGGAAGGCGTGAACGAGCTCTCCGGAACCGTCAAAAGCGCCCTCGGGAAATATTTCTATATCTCTCAGCATCCGGGATTCGATTTCGTGGCCGAAGGGCCCGTCGACAACGCCGACGCCGCGGCCCTTCTGAACAAAGAGGTCAAAGTGAAGGCCGTCTTCAACCGCGAGACGCCCTCTCTTTTGATCGCCCAGAGCATCGATATCAAAGAAAGCGATATCCAGTTCAAGAACGTCTTCACCAAGGCCGAGACGGCCGTGCCCGCCGATTACTTCTCTCAGAAAGTCCGCCCCGAGTACGCGGCGCTCAAGATCTCGAACATCAACAAGAGCGAGGACTGGGAAGGCAAAGGCAAAGGCAAAGTCGAGGGGAAGCCCATTGCTGGGGCCGACGGCAAGATCACCGGGATCTCCATCCTCGGCGGCGACGGCAAGGAGATCGGCAAGGTTATCGTCGACAGCATTTCCGAATTCTCGAATTATTACATCAAGAAGCTGCGGCTGTTCGATTCCTTCTGGTTCTACCTGAACATCAAGGACAGCGTGGCCAAGAACCTCCGCCCCAAAAACAAAGAGTTGTTTCACGCGGACATCGTCTTCACCGGGCT
>JAPKZI010000036.1 GCA_026393865.1 Candidatus Aminicenantota bacterium | reverse complement strand
TGCTGAAGACCATCGCCAAGTCCATCGAAAAGAACCACCCCGAGATCTTTCTGATCGTTCTCCTCGTCGCCGAGCGGCCCGAGGAGGTCACCGACTTTCAGCGGAGCGTCAGCGGCGAAGTCGTGGCCTCGACATTCGACGAGCCGCCCGTCAGGAACGCCCAGGTCGCCAACATCACCCTCGAAAAAGCGAAGCGGCTCGTGGAAATCGGCCGGGATGTCGTCATCCTGCTCGACAGCATCACCCGCCTGGCCCGGGCCCACAACGCCATCATCCCGCCTTCGGGCAAGGTCCTCTCGGGCGGCATCGACGCCAATGCTTTGAACAAGCCCAAAAAGTTCTTCGGCTCGGCCCGCAAGATCGAGGAAGGCGGAAGCCTGACGATCATCGCCACGGCCCTCATCGACACCGGAAGCCGGATGGACGAGGTCATCTTCGAGGAGTTCAAGGGCACGGGCAACATGGAGATCAACCTCGACCGCCGCCTCGTCGACAAACGGACCTTCCCGGCCATCGACATCAACCGCTCCGCGACGCGCAAGGAAGAGCTCCTGATCGAAGAGGCCGACCTCAACCGGATCTGGATCCTGCGCAAGGTCCTCAGCCAGCTCGGCGAGGTCGAGGCCATGGAGCTTCTCATCGATAAGCTGGGCAAAACCAAGACCAACCAGGACTTCCTCAACGCGATGAGCAAGGGGCTGTAAGCCCGCCTTCCCGCCCGCATGTCGGCGGAGGCCGGGGAGGCGTCCAACAGCTCAAGGTTTGGTTGAAAGTCGCGCTCGCCCGATCGCCATTGAAATAAAATCGCCGCCGGCGCGGCGAAGAAAAAATTATTGACGTCAGACACACATTGGAGATATAAGTACGACATGCGCTAGTTTAACGCGATCGACGGCGTTAAGGGGAGGTATCGAAATGAAAGAATTTCTAAGCCGCATGTCTCGTTTCATCTGGATGGCGTTGCTGGTTGGACTCCTGTTGTTTCCGTTATTCGCAATCGGCCCGCTCGAACTCAATCCACCTGTTTGCTTAGCAACTCCTGTTTTGGCCGACACCGGCGCAGGCTGGTATCTCGTTGGCGCTCCAGTCATCATTAAAAATCCGTTCCCGAAAGAGGGGGGAACTTACAAGTATCACGGCTTTCATCTCGACATAGGCAACGGTTCCGCTTCGGGAGATTTTTTATCCGATCATTGGAGGTGCGAAAAGGAACCGGGAGGAGTAGGCCGCTTCAATGGCAATCTAACCTGGACGCCTCCCTCCGCCTACTTCAAGCCTGGAGATAAATACCTCCCCCAGTTCATGTCTATGAAGAAAGATGCCTGCGGATGGTCGTTTGCGGTTCAAGCTTTCCTGTACGTTAATAAAAACTTGCGGGCCATAGGGTTTGTCGACGGCAAGTATGATACGGGACAGGACTATACTATGCCGGCGGGAAGGTCAGGAGAGAAGTTTGCTATTCAAATCGATTGCTATCTCACCCAAAATGTTTCAGGTTCCTGTACCTATAATTACGTTTATAAGGAATCCGGCGGCGGGACGCCGGAAGACCAAGGGGTCGGGACGATCCCTGGGGTGATCGATGTAACTTCGGGAAGCGGAAAACCGGCGGGCGGCATGGCCCTCCGGGCCGACAGGGTGAAAGCTGCCATCGGCGAAATGATCAACGTTCCGATTTACCTGGACAACTCTACGGGCCTGGCCAATTTGAATTTTAACCTTGTCTATGACTCCCGCATGGTCGCGGTTGGAAATACGGCGAAGGGAAACCTTGTTCCCGCGGCTACGAGCCTGGCCGCTAACGCCCGCCAAGCCGGCCTGGTCAGGATCGGATTGGCCGGCGGCCAGGATATCACCGGGAGCGGCATCCTCGTTCGAATTCCTTTCTTGCCACTCAAGGCCTTGGGGACCGCGGGAGGCCGGACCGATTTAAAGCTCGAAATCACGACGACGGGGAGCGCCTCCGGCGGGAAGCCGGCGGTTCGGGCGATCGACGGTTGGATCGAGCTCGGCGGCCCTGGAGGAGGCGGCGGAACGGGGACGGGAGGAATCCCGCCGGGCGGGGGAACCGGGACGGGCGGGGCCCCCGATACAGGCGGGGCTCCCGGCGGAAGCGGCGGGACAAAGCCTACGAGCGGAATCCCCGGCGATTTCAACGGCAACGGCGTTTTGGAAGCGATCGATGCCCTCCAAGCGCTGAAAATGTCGGTTGGACTGATCCCCGAAAATTTGATCTGCGACGTCGACGCGGACGGCAAAGTGACCTCGACGGACGCCCGCCTCATCCTGATGAAAGTCGTCGGGAAATAGAGAAACCGATGCGAGAAGCCGCGAAATTTCTGGCCTGGGCCGGACTGGTCTTCTCCCTTCCAGCGGTTCTTACGGCTGTCGAGCTGACGGTCCGCATCCCGCCGACAGAAGCGATCGTCGGAACCGTCGTGCGGGTCCCCATCGCCCTCGAAAACGCGGCCGACTTGGGAGCGGTCGAAATCGATTTGGAATATCCCCCGAACATCCTCGAATTCATCAACTTGGAACCGGGGGGGCTGAACCCCGGCATGGTCGAATTCAAGATCGTTCAACCGGGACTGTTGCGGATAGGCAGCATCTCCGAACCCGCTCTGAACGGAAACGGCGATCTCTTCCTGATTTCGTTCAAGGTTCTCGGTCCCGGAACGGCCTCTCTGGATTTCCGTAAAGTGAAGGCGAGTGAAGGCGCGAGCGGGGCGGAAATCCCGACGACCTCGAAAGCCGGGGCGATCACGGCGCAAGCCGCATCCACCCCCGCGGCAGGCGGCGGAGGCTTGGCGATCCCCCCTCAAAACCGGCTGATGAACTGGATATTGGTGGTCGAAGCGGTCGTGGGAATCGGCGTCTTGGGATTGTTGATCGTGATCGTCATGGTCCTGCGCCGGATCGTCGTGGTTCTGCAAAAAAAGCATTAGGGCTCGCCATCAATACGAAGAAATCCATCGTCGGCCTCATCTTCCTGACGGCGGTCCTGTGGCCTTTCTTTGATTTCTCGGCGCCGACGGCCGGGACGCGGTCCGGGGAGGGGGAGGTCCATCCGGCCGGCGAGACCGAGCCCTCGCCGAACATCAATCCCTCGACGCTTCTCTGGTATACCCACCCGGCGGCCAAATGGGAGAACGCCCTGCCCGTCGGCAACGGCCGTCTCGGAGCCATGGTCTTCGGCAGGACGGACGAGGA
>JAPKZI010000176.1 GCA_026393865.1 Candidatus Aminicenantota bacterium | reverse complement strand
AGATCAACCGCCTGGAGGTTATAAATGGCTATTATCAGATGGGATCCCTTTAGGGATATAGTCACTTTAAGAGAAAAAATGAATCGGATGTTTGAGGATGTGTTCTCCGGACGGAGCGAGGACAAGGAGCTGACGGCGGGGACATGGGCCCCGGCCGTGGACATCTTCGAGACGGAGAACGAGCTCGTCATGACCGCGGAGATTCCCGGCATCGAGGAAAAGGATGTCGAGATCAAGGTCGAGGACAACACCTTGAGCATCAGGGGTGAGCGGAAGTTCGAGAAAGAAACCAAGGAGGAGAACTACCACCGCCTCGAGCGGTCCTACGGTTCTTTTTACCGCGCGTTCACCCTGCCCAGCTCCGTCGATCCTGAGCGGATCCAGGCCGAACAAGAGAACGGCGTCCTGAAGATCAGCATGCCCAAGCGGCAGGAGCTGAGGCCCCGCAAGGTCAGGATTCTCAAGCCGACCACGCCGGACAAACCGAAAAAGTAAGAAGTCTACGCTTGGGCCACGGTGACGGCCCGGACGTCCTTGACTCCCGCTTTTTTCAGGACGGCCGCGCACTCCCGGAGCGTTGAACCCGTCGTATAGACGTCGTCCACGAGCAGAACGACCTTACCGCGAATCCGGTCCGCCTTGTCCATTCGATACGCGTCCCTCACGTTCGATTTTCTATCCGCATGCTCCAACGAGGTCTGGGGCGGGACGTTCTTCACTTTTTTCAAAGCTCGGGTCTCGACGGGGATGCGCCTGATCCTGCCGAGCTCTCTGGCCAAGACCTCAGCCTGGTTGAAGCCGCGCTCCCACCGCCGGCGCCGGTGGAGCGGAACGGGCACGATGACGTCCACGTCCCACCACAATCCGTCCTCCTTCTTGAGCGCCTCCGAAACGATTTCGGCCAAGTTCAGCCCCAGAACCCGATATCGTCGGTATTTGAACAACAGGAGGGTGTCTTTAAGACCGCCACGGTATCGGGCGAAGGAGCGGTGCATGGAGAACGGAGGGGCTTCGTTCAGGCAGGCCGAGCAGAGATGGGGCTCGCCGACGCCTTCGAAAAACCGGCCGCATGACGGGCAGAACGGGGCCCGGTGCGGGGTAATCTTGTCCAAACAGGCCCGGCAGAGGACCTTCTCCGCCGGAGATTCCAGGAGGGCCCGGCAAATCTTGCAGAAGGAGGGGAAGACGGCGAGCTCGAAGAGCTTCGCCTTCTCGGCGAACGTGTTCCGGATGGAAAAGTTCAACTCGTTCCGGATTCGACCTTTTCCTGGCATTCGATACAGAGCGGCGTCCAGGGCAGGGCGTTCAACCGCTTCTTGCTGATCTCCTTCTGACACGTCTGACACTGGCCGAACTCGTTCCGTTCGATCCGCAGAAGGGCGGAATCGATCTGGAAGAGCTGGTCCCGTTCGGCATCGGACAGGCTCAGGAGAAATTCCTTGGTGTATGAGCTTTCGGCCTTGTCGGCCAGGTCCTGAGCGATATCGGTCTCGACCTCTTTGCTTGCATTGCGGAAATTCGAGAGTTTCCGGACGATCTCGTTCCGCAGGGCGGCCAGCTTCTGCTTGGTGGCGACCAGTTCCTTTTTCTTCAAGCTTCCCCCTTTACTTGGCATACGATCTTCCTTTCATAATGGACATTGAGCGGTAGATTTGTTCCATGAGGATGATCCGGCACAGCTCGTGCGAAAAGGTCATCTGGGACAGCGACAGCCGGACATCGGCCCGTTCCAGGATCCTCCGGGCCAGGCCCAGATATCCGCCGACAACGAACGTGATCGTCCGCTGCGCCCCCGCGGCGCGCCGTTCAAAAAAACGGGCGAATTCTTTGGAACTCATCTCTCGGCCTTCATTAAAGAGGCAGACAATATAATCGTCTTTAAAGTGTTTTTCAAGCCCCCGGGCCTCGATTTCCATAATTTTTTCCCCGAACCGCTCCTCCAGGCCGCGGGCCTCGGCCGTGGCCACGATCTCGCAGGGCGCGAGGGAGCGGATCCGCTTCAGATAATGCGCTTCGAGGTCGCGGATGGCGGGGGTCCGGGTCTTGCCCGGCCAGAGGATCTTGATGTTCATCGGAACGCGGCCGGGCCTCAATAGATCAGTTTCGCGGCATCGCCCCAAAGCCTGTCCAACAAATAATAATCCCGGGCCTGTTTGGAGAAGACATGAACGACGAAGAATCCGTAATCCATGAGGATCCACTCCCCGTGCGCCGTTCCCTCGACGCCGAGGGGCCGGACGCCGTCCTTCTTCAGTTCCTGGGCGATCGCCTCGGACAGAGCGGCGTTCTGTCGAGAGGAATTCCCGTGGAGGATGATGAAATAATCGGTGAAGGACGCGGCCTCGCGCAGGTCCAGCACCTGGACCTCTTCGGCCTTCTTGGCCTGGGCGGCCTTGACCGCCGCCTTGAGCTCGGCGGGAAGGCCGCGCTTGGTAAAAGCCTTGGCTTGTTTAGTGTCCATGGGCAGGCTGTTTCCTCGGTCTCCTTTTCAAGTATAAACGGTGGTCTTTGATATATCGTTCGACGGCAGGAGGGACGCTTTCCCGGACGGACTCCCCCCGCCGGACCCGCCGGCGGATGTCCGTGGACGAAACGTCGAGCGCGCGGATCGGAACGCAGAAGACACGAAAGGCGGTAAACCAGCTCTCCCGGACCCGGCTCGAGGGACGGACGTCCAAGATCTTTTTTCGGAACGTCTTCCCCAGAACTTTTTTCGCCGCGCCCAGACGATATCCGGGCCGGGTCATGACGATGAACAGGCACTGTTCGAGCACTCTCTCCCATTCCCTCCACGTTTCGATCTCCAGGAACGCATCGGCGCCCAGGACGAAGAAGATCCAGGCGCGCGGGTGGAGCTCCTTGATCCTTCTCAGCGTCAGGATGGAATACGAGGTCCCGCCCGCGCGGACCTCGATCGGGCTCGGTACGAGGCGGCGCCGGCGGCGGAGGGCCAGCTCGACCATCCGCATCCGGTCCCGCGCGGGCGCGATCTCCTCCGTCGTCTTGTGCGGAGGGACGGAGGAGGGGATGAACAGCACGAGGTCCAGGGAAAACCGTTTTTGAACCTCCGCCGCGGCGCGCACGTGACCGGAATGAATGGGATTGAAGGTCCCTCCGAAAATGCCGATACGTTCTTTCCTCATTTCGAGGGGTGGCCTCCGGCGGCAGCGCCCTCGACGCTCTCCAGCGTCTCCGCCATGGCCGTGACGAGCTTTTTCAGCCCCTCTTTTTTGATCGCCGAAACGGCGAAAAAGGGCAGCTTTTCCTTCCGGGCGAGTTTTTTCGCCGCGTCGAGCCGGCTCTGATCGTCCGCGAGCAGGTCGATCTTGTTGGCGACCAGGATCTGCTTTCGCTTGGCCAGGGCCGGGTTGAAGGCTTCGATCTCCTTCATGACGATCCCGTAGTCCCGGACCGGGTCGCGGCCCGAATACGGCGAGACATCGAGGATATGAACCAAGACCTTCGTCCGTTCGATGTGCTTGAGGAACTTGACCCCGAGGCCGTGACCTTGGTGCGCCCCCTCGATCAGTCCGGGGATATCGGCCACGACGAAGCTCGTCGTTTTCCCGGCGTCCACGACCCCGAGGTGCGGGATGAGGGTCGTGAACGGGTAATCGGCGATGAGCGGCCTGGCCGCCGAAATCTTCGAGATCAGAGTGGATTTGCCCACGTTCGGGAATCCGATGAGCCCGACGTCGGCGATGAGCTTCAGCTCGAGCGCCAACTCCAGCTCCTCGCCGGGCCGCCCGGGCTCGTGTTCCCGGGGCACCTGGTGGGTCGAGGTGGCATAGGAGGCGTTGCCGCGGCCGCCCTTTCCCCCCTTCGCCGCGAGATACCTCTGGCCGTGCCGGACGAGGTCAAAGAGGACGGTGCCCGTCTTGTCGTCCTTGGCGACCGTGCCCACGGGGACGGTCAGGACGAGATCGGCCCCTTTCTTGCCATGGCGGTTGCCTCCCTCGCCGTTGGCTCCGTTCCTGGCCTTATTGATCGGATGGAAGCGGAAAAAGGACAGCGAATTGAGCCCTTCATCGGCGAGGAAATAGATCTGGCCGCCGTTCCCGCCGTGGCCGCCGTCCGGCCCCCCTTTGGGGACCCCGAACTCCCGGCGGAAACTGACGCAGCCGTTGCCGCCCTTTCCGGCCTGGAGGAAGACCTTGACCTGATCAATGAACATGGCTGTGACGGACCGATTCCCGGGCGCTATTCAATTGTGTGTCGATGATCGCTTCGAGCGAAGAGGATCGCGATGATGTTTCGGTCCCTCCGTTACGCCGGAAGGATGGAGACGAAGGTGCCCCGCTCGCCTTTTTTATCGAACTTCACGGTTCCGGCGATTTTGGCGTAGAGGGTATCGTCCTTGCCCAGTCCGACGTTGGGTCCCGGTTTGAAAGGCGTGCCGCGCTGGCGGACCAGGATCGATCCGGCTTTCACCAGTTGGCCGCCGTACTGCTTGACGCCCAGTCTCTTGGGTTGGCTGTCTCTTCCGTTCCTCGCGCCTCCGCCGGCTTTTTTATGAGCCATTCTCGGTCTCCTTTATTTGGCTGTTTTCCTGGTCGACGCCTTGGCCGATTTGGCCTTCGGTTTGGCCGCGGATTTAGCCGCCGCCTTGGCCGCTTTGACCGCTTTGGCCGCCTTGGCCGACGCCTTCTTAGGCTTCACTTCGGGCTCGGCCTTCGGCTTGGGTTCTCTTTTAATCGCCTTCTTGGCCGCCGCTTTTTCTTCTTTGACGGCCTGGGCCGTCGGCGCCGCTTCCCTGGACTCCTTGACCACCACGGCGATCTTGAGCTCGTCCGCGGGGACGAGCGACTTATCCGCGTAGATCTTTTCGATCTTGACCTCGGTCAGAGGCTGCCGGTGGCCCCGGGTCCGCCTGTACTGTTTCCGCCGTTTTTTCTTGAAAACGAGGATCTTATCGTTCTTGAAATTCCTGACGACCTCGGCCTTGACCACGGCCGCCTCCAGGACCGGCGTTCCGATCAAGGTCTGGTCCCCATCCTCGATGAGAAGGACCTGCTCGAACAGCAATTTCTGGCCCGCTTCGGCGTTCAGCTTTTCCACGCTCAACACGTCGCCTTCCTTGACCACGTACTGTTTTCCGCCCGTTTTGATCACAGCAAACATCTTTTTCTACCTTTTTTCGGATTGAGACAAAAATAGGGGCATAACATTAACATAGGACTACGGTTATGTCAAACGGGGAAAAATTCGCGTAAACGCAAAGTGAAAATGTCCGGTTCTGTGCAAAGTCAATATGTTCGGTTTCGTCATGGGCTAGATCCGCTTCAAAAAGCCTTGCCCAAATCGCTTCCTTATTTTCTGTTTTTCTTACCCACCCTGCCCTCCCTTCCAAGAAGGGGGGCATCGTCAGCGCCAATTGCCCGAAACGCTTCCGACTTTTTTTATTGGTTTTATCCCCCCTGCCCCCCTTCCAAGAAGGGGGGAATCGTCAGCGTTTCGGGAAAGGAGTGGTGGGCGGTGCAGGGTTCGAACCTGCGGCCACCGGTGTGTAAGACCGATACTCTACCGCTGAGCTAACCGCCCTCCCATGAGACCGAATTATATCAGAAAAAATCAGTCCACGGGAGGATATGCGAAATAGCCGATAAAATCGCAGGTCATCGATTCTCGCGTCATCGCGAGCGACCGAAGAGAGAACGGAGAACCGGCGTTGAAACCCAGGCGATGGTTCTGATAGGATGGCATCGGCATGAACAAGGTCGTTTCCGGCATCTGGCTGACGGTGTCGATTCTCCTCTCTCTCGGCGGCATCGCCGGGTTCATCCTCCTTTTCGGCCGCGACATGAACGTCTTCTGGATGATCCTGGCGCCGATCATCCTCGCGGTTTATCAGATCCCGGCCGTCGCGGTGTTCTATTTCTGGAAGAGGAGAAAGAGAAGATCTCAAGCCGGTCAAGAGGAGAAGCGGACAGAAGAAAAAGAAGGGGAGCCCGAATAATTTAAGCGCCCCCGACGGGATTCGAACCCGTGTTGCTGCCTTGAAAGGGCGGTGTCCTGGGCCTCTAGACGACAGGGGCGAACATGAGCCGTGCTGGATTCGAACCAGCGACACCCGGCTTAAAAGGCCGGTGCTCTACCGCTGAGCTAACGGCCCGGAAAAAGCACTATTATAGGGACTTGCGAAAAAGAGTCAACCCCCAGACTCCGTGGTTAACCCTAAGCCTCGCTTCTCATCCCCGCCTTGAAAGGCGGAGCATAGCATCGGTGAACGGGTCAATATCCGCCGCGAAAAGCCCTGACCCTCAGGAGAGGGGCTCGAACTTGATGATCTTCCACTGGCCGCGGTGAGGGATATTGTTGACCTCGTCCTTGAGCAGGTACTGTCTCATCGCCAGCCTGTAGGTCTTGGTCACCCCGGACCTGGTCGTGATGGACACATCGATATCCTTGGAGTGGACGTCACCGGTGAGCTCGCGGACGGTTGGGAGCTCGCGGGCGCCAAGGGAGAACATCGTGATCTCCTCTTCCTCGGCCGCGGCGGCCTTGGCGGCGTTGTAGGCCTTCTTGTACTCCTGCATCTTGCCGTTCTCGATGTCGTACTTGGCCTGGAGCTCCTCGACC
>JAPKZI010000091.1 GCA_026393865.1 Candidatus Aminicenantota bacterium | reverse complement strand
GATCTCCCGGTGCGAACCGTCCCTGGTGAAATCGCGCTTGATGAGCTCCCGGTATTTCTTGAGCGTTCCGTCTTCGAACGTCACAAAGACGTTTTTATCATAGCCCTCCACCCAGGGGAGAATCGCCTCCGAGACCGTGGATGAACCGTGGGCGCGAATGCCGGCCGGACCTTTGTTGATCGGGAGGCCCGCCCGGGCGACCTCCCGGTCCGTCCGGTCCCAGACGATAATATTGTTGTCTTTGACGCCCGCGCTCTTGAGCCCGGCGATCGTCTCGTTGATCGAGGCCAGGGAGGAGGATATTTTCGGAGCCCCGATGCAGTTGATCTTGATGCCGACCACGTCCTCGGGCGAGACGAGAGACGACCAGGCGTTCTGGAGCGTCTTCTGGCCGGTCATCTCCGTCAAACCCGCGGCGAAGGCCCGGTGGACGGCCTCAGGATTGTAGGATCCGTCTTTCAGCATTTCGGCCGCGGCGACGGAAACGAGCCGGCTTTTTTCGGGACCCGCGCTCCGGCCGCCGGCTGCCGGCACTCGGCCTCCCAGCATCACTCCCCCCGCGGCCATGAGCGCCGTCTCTTTCAGAAATTCTCGTCTCGTCGTCATGGTCTTTCTTCCTTTCCGCGATGCCGGACCGCCGGGTTCAGCCCAGCCAGGGATCCCGCGTTTTTTTGAGCCAGGGGACAAGATCCTCCTCGATCAATTCCTTGACGAAAAAGGGATTGTCCGGAGCGATGTTCTTCATCTGATAGGGGTCCTTGAGATCGTCGAAGAGCGTGGTCTGCTCCGGCTTCCCCGCCTCCCGAGCGATCGTGAGCGTATAGCGCGACGTCCGGACCCCTCGATGCCCCTGCGCGGAGCGTCCATACGGAATCTCCAAATACAGCTGCGCGCTCGGCCGTCCGCCGCGGCCCGTCAGAATCAGGCGGGCGTGGCTCGTCCCTTCGACGGATTTCGGGATGGCGGCCCCGAACCCCATCAGGTCGAGGAGCGTGGGACAAATGTCCGGCGTCGAGATGAGGAGGTCGTCCCGCCGCGGTTTGATCCGGCCCGGCCAGCGGAGAAGGAAAGGGACGCGCAACGATTCCGCATAGGAATTGTTTTTGGAGATCTCTTCGTGGATGCCGAGGCAGTTGCCGTGGTCGGACGTGAACAGGACGATCGTGTCCTTTTCCAAGCCGAGTTCCCTGAGCGCGTGAAGGATACGGCCGAACTGCTCGTCCACGCCCGTGGTCATGGCCAGATAGCCTTTGATGTTCTTCCGGTAGTAGTCCCCCCATCTCGTTCCGGCCGGAGGGATGTTCGGCCGATGGCCCATGGTCTCGATCGTCCTGTCCCGATACATATCCAGATATCGTTGGGGGAGCTGGTCATAGGGCATGTGCGGCGGATTCATGGAAACGACTAGGGCGAAGGGCTTGCCGGGATCGCGATACGTCCCGCCCTCGTTCTTGATATAGCGGATGGCCAGTTCCGCTTCGTGCTCCGGGCCCCATTGGTCGACCCAATGGGCGCCGTCGCGGTCCGCCTTGGCGTCCCAATACATGGGCTTCATGTGTTGGTCGTATGTGCCGTAAGCGTACCAGAAATCGAAGCCGTGCCGGCGGCCGGGCGGGGTCCACTCGTTCCAGGCTTCTTTCTCCGTGTTGTTGGAGCATTTCACATACGGCTTGCGCGGCGAATCCAGGTGCCACTTGCCGATATAGCCGAGGCTGTAACCGGACTCTTTCAAAACGTCGGACCAGCACCGCTCGCCGGTCCTCAGCTCGAGGCCGTATCTCGTCCCCTGGTCGTTGCAGTTGCCGGTGACGCCGTGTCCGAACGGATAGCGCCCCGTCATGAGCGAGCCGCGATAGGGGCTGCAGAGCGGATAGTTGCTGACCGCCTGGGTGAAGACGAGGCTTTCCCCGGCGAAACGGTCGAGCGTGGGCGTCAGAACCGGGTCTTCGCCCATAAATTGCTGAGCCTGCGCCCGCATCTGGTCGGGGAAGACTATGAGGAGATTGGTGGGAAGAGTCGTCCACTGAGGTTTCTGACCGAAGAATTCGCCTGGCGACAGGGACAGAGCGGCCAACGATGCGGCCGTTTGTTGGAGGAACGCGCGGCGGCCGACTTTGCTCACAGGTCAACAATAAAAACGTAAAGACGTTCCCACTGCGGGAAAGAAAGCGGGGACATGCGCCGAATCCGGAGATTCGGGACAAGTCCCCGCTCTGTCAGTTCATCGATGCAGCGTTAATGAGGCTCCCCGACTTATCTCCGCGTCGATGGGCTTTTCAGTGGCGGGATTGCGGCTGGCCTTCCATTCCCAGGAGAATTCCTTGCCGCCCGCCTGGAACTTGATCGTCCCGGCGATGGTGTGCCCGGAGGCCTTGCCTTCGAAGACCATGGGAACGATCTTTGCCTCGAACGGACGTTCGATGACGAAGCGGACTTTGTCCCCCTTGAGCGTGAGATCCTTGATCTCGGCCGCGGCGTTATCCACCTTGAGCGTCCCCGCCGGGACCTGGAAGGCTTGGGCGATGGTCATCTCACACTTGGCCGCGGGCTTGCCCATGGTCCAGGACCAGGCACCGCTGACGTTGGCCGGGATGATCCACAGATAAACCTCGTGGGAGATGTCGTCGACCATGACCTCCGACGACTCGTCGGCCTTCCATTCGCCCATTCCGAAATTGTGCGAGACGACCCTCGTTCCGGGGCGCAGTTCACGGAGCATTTTCGGCCGCAGCTTGAGGTTGACGCTAGTGAGAAGATAGATGGTCATGGCCGTCGCCTCGCGAAAATCGGCCGTGAACAGATCCTGTTCGATGAATTGGACCCGGCTGGTCACGCCGGCCTTAGCCGCGTTCTCCTTGCATTCCTGGATGCGCTCGGGATCGATGTCGAATCCGACGCCCCGGGCTCCGTATTTCTGAGCGGCGCCGATGACGAGGCGTCCGTCCCCGCAGCCGAGGTCGTAGACGATGTCCGCCTTGTCGATCTTGGCAATCCTCAACATCTCGTCGACGACGGGATACTTGGTGGGAACATAAGGAACATCCAATTGCTTTTGCTGAGCGGCCTCATAAGCGGGCCCGAGCATCAGAGCCAGAAGGAAAAATGCCGGAAGGAGTCTTTTGATCATGCCTTTGCCCTCTCTTTCATAAATCCAACGGTATTCATTCTTATGTCCAACGGGGCGAAATGTCAAGCCCTGAATGTGCTCGGCTCCCAAGTTTAGGGTCGCGTTTCCGCTTTCTAATCAAAAGCGGAAAGTTTCGACGCGGCCCAGACAGACAATCCTTTAACGCGCGCCGGGAATCCGCTAAAATAGCCGAAGCGACCATGACCGCCGACATCCCGATCCTGCCCGTCATTTTGATCGTCTTCCTCGCGGCGAGCGACCATGACCGCCGACATCCCGATCCTGCCCGTCATTTTGATCGTCTTCCTCGCGGCGCTTGTGCGCTCGACGTTCGGGTTCGGCGACGCGCTCGTCGGGATGCCGCTGTTGGCCCTCGTCACCTCGCTTCGGATCGCGACACCGCTGATGGCCTTCGTCGGCCCGACCCTCGCCGTCCTCCTGCTGATAAAGGAGTGGCGCCGGATCGATTTCCGGAGCGCCTGGAGGCTCATTCTGTCCACCTTGGCCGGCATACCCTTCGGCCTGTTCTTTCTCAAGCGCGTCGACGAGCGCGTCGTGAATCTCGTCCTGGCCGCGGTCATCATCCTTTTTTCCGTATACAGCCTGGTCAAGCCGGGCCGCCTCAGGCTGAAAAGCGAATGGCCGGCGGCGGCCTTCGGATTCGCGGCCGGCATCCTGGGAGCCGCCTACAACACCAACGGCCCGCCGGTGATCTTTTACGGAGTGCTGAGAGGCTGGACGCCGGAATCGTTCCGGGCCACGCTCCAAGGATACTTTCTGCCGACAGGCGGAGCCATCCTGATCGGCCAGGGACTGGCCGGCCTGTGGACAAGGCCTGTCGTCACGACTTATCTGTATGCCTTACCGTTCATTCTGATGGCCGTTATCGCGGGAATGAAATTGAGCCGGATGATCCCGGCGGGGAAGTTCAACCGCTACGTCTATGGGTTGATGCTCGTCCTCGGGATCGTCCTTCTGATCAAGGCGATCTCATAAGAAAATGGTGGTGTGAAAAGCGTTTATCAGGCGAACCTATACGGAGAGGCATAGCTTGGCTGTGATTGCCCGCTTTTCTAACCGTATGGTTGGTAAAAAATCTTCTTCATCGCCTAAGTTGATGCTAAGCCCAGAGAAAAAGAAGCGGACGGAGCGGGGCGGCTGTGAGGTCAATACCGCTTCGCCCCCTTTCAGGCGGGTTCTGTCTGACCTGTGGCTTTCCTGAGCTTGTCGGCGTCAAGGACAAGAATATTGTCAGGAAATATCTCAGCGGGCATTATTGACAAGACAATCTACTTGGCTGGAATTAAACCGCCCAATTCGGTATGTGTCTGCAAATTCCGATGATGGCGCGCCGGCGCAAATACCAGCTTTTCGTTTCCAGTAAGAAATGAAAACAGGGTCAAATCAGGTAGGTATTTGCTTTTTCTGCAGCACGGCGAATTCCCGCGCCGACCGATGCATTTGCTTTCCCAGCCGTGCCGGATTTATATCTCCGGCCGGGCGGCATTACCAATAACCGCGAAAAACGTGCTAATCAGAATCCCCTGAATTTGATGACCACTACGAATGAGTTATTATCCTCGCGGCTCTCCTCAACGGAGTTGTCGGCGTCGATGTCGAAACGTAGCTTTCCTTCCCTGAGAGTTAGATAAGGCTGGGTGTGAATTTCTTTGGTTTCCCGCGGCCCCAGGGCGAGAGGTCCATTGTCGGCGCCCCCCCCGCTGCTGAAATTGATGCGGGTCATGAATCCCGAAGCTCCAAGCCCGTTATTCTCGCGGAGGGAATAGTAAATATCGAAGCAAGCCCTGTGGTCTGGGGTGACAGAACTGGCGTCTTCTGGACCCAGGGTGATGGCCCCGCCCCAATTGAATTGTTTCTTGTTCTTGCCGATTATCAGGGATCCGGACATCGTAAGGTCCGGCTTCAAGGACGCAGCCAGGGTTCGCTTCTCAGCCTCGGGCTCGAGTTTGGCGGGACTCAACCCGATTTCGGCTGATATCTTCTGCGGTCTCGCAGCGGACGTCTGGACGTCCGAGGGCAAAGAAGAAGCGAAGACCACGACGGCCGACAGCACGACCGGAAACAGAAACCAACGAGATCTCGCCTTTGACAATATTTTCATGGATGGCTCCCCTTTGGATAAGAGTTTGCTTTTCGTCGGCGGCCGTCCGCAGACCCGATTTCGTATCGATCTCCCATTTCGTTGCCGCGGATAAGCATAAACCACGGCTCGGGTAATGTCAAGGACGGAAACAGGACGGAATTGTGATTCAGACAGTGGGAGCCCCTTTCTGATTTCGCGCGGGGATGATCCGGGACGAACGATCGGGAAACAAAGAGGGGGAAGGCGGCGGGAAGCTTGCGAACCCGTTTTTTGCCGACTCTAGACAGACTCCGCCCTCGAA
>JAPKZI010000018.1 GCA_026393865.1 Candidatus Aminicenantota bacterium | reverse complement strand
CAGGGAGATGATCAGGAAGGCGAACTGCCCGAAATAGAGGACCGAGAAGACGCGCGTCAGCAGGACTTCGACCAGCATCGTGGAAAAGGTGACGGCGAAGATCGTGAACAGCAGCTTCCAGCGACTCATGAATTTCCTCCCGCTTCGGGACGCATAATATATTGTATCCCCTAAGTGCTGTCAATTCTCCGGCGCGCAGGGACCGATTGACATCCTCAGGGACTTTCCCTAAGATGTTTTTATGAAGATTTTGGCCCTCTGTGTTTCGTTTCTGGCCTTTTCTCAGGCGGATGTCCCTGCCTATGTCGTTAATTTTGAACATGATTCCCGGATCGTCTTCAACTCGAATATGGGAGGGAACGACGATATTTACCTTCTGAGCCGGAACCGGCTCGAGCGCTTGACCGACGATCCGGCCTCCGACCAATGGCCGGTACCCGACGGAAAGGGGGAGAAGATCGTTTTCACCTCGAACCGCGGCGGGAACTTCGACATTTACCTGATGGACTTGAAAAGCCGGAAGATCGAACGGCTGACAAGCGATTCCCGCGACGAATTATCCCCCTCCTGGAGCGCGGACGGACGATCTGTTTATTATGAGCTGGCGACGGGGAAGAACACGTCGCGGATCCTGAAACTCGATGTCCAGTCCAAAACGTCCATGCCCTTGCTCTCCGATCCGCCCTTCAGCAGCACCATCGTCCCCTTTTCGGATCCGAAAGGGAACGAGATCTTTTTCACGGGCAAGGTTTTGCTGGGCTGGTTGGTCGCCAAATATGCCATGACGGACGGGCGATATACGAAGCTGACGAAAACCGGGAGCTGCCGGCCCAAGATCTCTCCCGACGGCGCCAAGATCGCTTATGTCTGCCATGACGACGACGGCCTGGGTGATGTCTTCCTGATGAACCCCGACGGCAGCGGCAAGGTCAACGTCACTCCAAAGAGGGCGGATTCCTATGATTATTATCCCTGCTTTTCGCCGGCGGGGGACATGATCGTCTTTTCCTCGAGCCCGAAAAGCAAAGGAAAGAACGCTTATCAGCTCCACACCCTCGACCTGAAAACCGGCGAAGTCCGAAAAATTCTCACGTCGGAAGGGATCGACAGCTTTCCTTATTGGTTCAAATAGAGCCCGTTGCTTCCCTCGCCCCTTCTAAATCCCAACTGAAAGCCAGGCTGAAAAAATAGGCGGCCTTGCGGCCGCCCTTTATCTATATAGAGGAGGGGTCGGTAAGTGACTACTTCTTTCGAATGCTGCCGCCGCCGGATCGAGATCCCGAGGATCCGCTTGAAGATCTGCCTGAAGATCCGCTCGAAGAACCGCGCGAGGCAGACGAGGACCCGGTCCTGGGAGCCGAGCGGGTGACCGTCCCGCTTGAAGATCGGCCGGAGGACGAGGATCGGCTCGGCGGCGAAATAAATCGATAGACCCTGTCCAGCACCGAATTGGGTTTGGAGACGCGGCTTCCCTGAGAGGTGCTTTGTCTGGCGACGTCCCTTGAGGGATAGCCGAGATTCCCGCTTCGGTTCGGAGCGGCGGCGAGGTTCATCTCGTTTCCGCCGCCTTCGCCGTCCATCTTTTTGCGGATCTTGCGTTCTCCGGTCCCCGTCTTGGCGGCCGGAGGAGGCGTTTCGCCCTTCTTGGGCGGGGCGGAAACCTTGGGATCGGCCGTCGTCTTCGGATCGACCTTTCTTTGACCTTCGGTCGTTTTTTGTTCGCCGGTCTTGGCGCCTTCAACGACGCGGCCTTTTCCGATCGTCCGCTCGGGCTTATTGGCCGGGGTGGGTTCTCCGCCCTCCCCGCCCTTGCGCAGGATCACCCTGTTCCCGCCCTCCATCTGTTCGACGGAAATCTTCCGGTCGGCTGAAGGCCGGAGGTTCAGGGATCGGTTGGTCAGGCTGATCCGGCCCACCGACTTGATCACCTCCGGATTGAGGGAGGCTTTGCGGACGTCGCGGGTCTGGAGCTGGTTCTTGTGGATGACGGTCAAGGCTCGAGAGTTGTAGGGATAGTCGCCATAGTTCCGCCAGCCGCGGCCGTAGTAGAAATTGTCGATGATGATGCCGGGATAGCCCCAATAGCTCATCGGGGCCCAGCCGTAGTAATCGTAATCCGACCACCAGTTGACCCAGGCCGGACCCCACATATAGGTCGGGATCCAGTACCAGCCCAGGTTCATCCCCCAGTGCCAGCGGCCATAGTGATAGGTGCTCCAGCCCCACGGCTCGTAGGGGAGCCATGACCAGCCGGCCATGGGCAGCCACATCCAGCGGCCGTAAGAGTAAGGCCGCCAGTCGGAGGCCATGCCGCGCGGGACCCAGACGTTGCCGAATTCCTCATTGGCGACCCAATCGCCGTTTTCATCGAGCTCGGATTCGAAATCCTCGAGGTCGCCGGAGAGATATCGCCGGGCGAACGTCCGGTTGATCTTGCTCGCCCGGTCGGAGTTGAAGCGGTCGAATCCGTCGTCCACCGCGGCGAAGAACGACGAGGGCTTGGCCAGGAAGCGCCCCTCGGAAATGGAAACCCTCTGCTCCTGTTTCACCAGCATCGATCCTTCCGCTCCGGAGGCTTCGACCATGCCGGAGAAGACCAGGATCTCGGTTTCCTTGCCCTCCTTAACGTCGATCCGGTAGAGGCCGTTGTCAAGGATGTAAAAGGTCGCGTCCGAGGTGATCACCTCGATGGCTTTTTCCTTTTCCAGGGCTTTCACATCGAGGTAGAGATTCCCGGCCCATTCCCGCACCCGGATGAGTCCCGTATCTTTTTTGGGCAGGGCCAGAAAATCGATCTTGGCGTTCTGGTCGAGCCGGATGTAGCTCTTTTTGCCGATGTAGATCTCGGCTCGCCCGTCCGTCGTGCCGATCCGATCGCCCTCGGCGATGGCCATGTTGATCTGGCCTTCCTCGTAGGCGAGGTCGGCGGCCCGCTGGATATAGGTGCTTCCGTCGATAAAGCTCAGTCGGGCGAAGGAGTTGTTCGTGTACTTGGTCTCCTGGGGCGGGGAAGGCTGGGGCTGAGGCTTGGCCTCTTGAGCGCCGGCGAAAAGGCCCGCCAAAAGAACCGCCATGGCTATGATCGCAGTCTTTTTCATCTTATTTCTCCTTCCGCCCGGATATTCTGCAAAAATTATACCAAATTCCCCGCCTGATTTTCCAAAGTTCCCCCTGTTATTCTGTCCTCGATTGGTGACGGTTGTCGGATATTCCCTGTTTTGGCCCCTTTTTCCCGGCCGGGGCGCTTTTTTTATCATAAAGGCCAATATTTTCGGTGGACATCGATGACGGGGGCGATTTCGGTTCGCGTTTGCGGAGAGGCATCCGCGGCGACGTCAGGGAGCTGAGCCTTGCCGGATAATTGGGCCAACACCTGAAGGACGCCTTCAGCCAAACCTTCAGGGCTATATCCTCCCTCCAAGACGAAAAGGATCCGGCCGTGAGCGTAATCCCCAGCCATGGCCAGAAGCTCTGCCGCCAGGACGCCGAATCCTTCGCTCGTGACCTCCATGCCGCCCAGAGGATCGCCGGCGAAGATATCGAAGCCGGCCGAAACAAGAATGAATTCCGGCCGGTAGGCCGCGGCGATCGGGCCGAGGACGGTTCTATAAATGAACCGGTAATCCTCGTTCCCCTTGCCCGCGGTCAGCGGGACGTTGACGGTGAATCCTTCGCCGGCTTCCGCTCCGGCTTCGTTCCAATATCCGCTCCCGGGGTAGAAAGGAAACCGGTGGGTCGAAAAGAACAGGACGTCCTTGCGGAAATAAAACGCGTTCTGGGTCCCGTTGCCGTGGTGGAGGTCCCAGTCGGCGATAAGAATCCTGCGGAGGCCGCGCCGGCGGATAAGATGTTCGGCGGCGACGGCGATGTTGTTGAAGATGCAGAATCCCAGGGCCTGGCCGCGTTCCGCGTGATGTCCCGGCGGTCGAACCAGGGCGACCGCGTTCCGGACCTCGCCGTCCATGATCATGTCCGCGGCCCGGATCGTTCCTCCCGCGGCCAGACGGGCCGCCTCGTAAGAGCCGGCGGTCATCGACGTATCCTGGTCGAGCTCGACGTAACGCCGACCCGCCAGCCGGGAGATGAGCCCGACATATTCGGGAGCGTGGATGTATTCGAGTTCCTCCCGGGACGCCGGCCGAGGCTCGATGAGGGCGCAGGAGGGCGGAAGACCCCGTTCGATCACGGCATGAATGACCTCGAGCCGCTCCGGGCCCTCGATGTGCCCGGCCCCCAGATTATGGGCGAGGTAACGGTCGTCCTTGACGATGCCGGTGGTCATTTCTTCGGAAAGAATTTTTCCAGTTCCTCCGGCGTCTGTTTCTTGGTCAGGAGGCTGAAGACGATCAGAGCGGCGAGCGAGACGATCAGGGCCGGATAAATGATCGGGATGCCCCACGGATCGCCGTCGGGTACTTTGCCCGCCGCGATCAGGGCTTTGCTTTTCGACAGGATGAAGAAGACGACGCAGACGACCGTCCCGGAGATGATCGAAGCCAGACCGCCGGCCTTCGTCGCCCGCTTCCAGGCCAGCGCGGCGATAAGCGCGGGAGTGATCGCCACTCCGTAAATGGTGTAGGCGAAGAAGCTCATCTCGAGGACGCTTTTCAGTTGGGTCGCCAGGAGGAAGGCCAGGACGCCGACGACCACGACCAGGACCTTTTGCAGGGCGACCATCTTCTTCGGGTCCGCTTTTTTGTTCAGGAAGCGCTGATAGATGTCGCGCATGAGCGTCGTCGAGGGCGACAGGAGATAATTCATGCCCGTGGAGATGACGACCGCGCAGGCCGCGGCCAGGAGCAGCACGCCGACGGGAGCGGGAACGAGCTGTTTGGCCGCCATGAGCACGACCTTGCCTCCCGCTTTGGGCACGCTCAGGTCGATCTGGCCCTTCAACTTGCTGAAGGCGAAGACGGCGATGACCACGACGATGGTTTCAACGAAGATCGTCCCGACCGTCCACCAGGCGACGGCCTTCTTGGCGTCCTTGGCCGACTTGGCGCTGTAGAACTTCTGGTACATGCTCTGGACGCCGAGGAGCAGAAACATCGTCGAGAGAAAATAGCCGATCGCCTTCAACCAGGGATGGGCCCCGAACTGGTTATTGACGACGGCGAAGTAGCCCGGCTCGAGGGCCGCCTTGGCCGCCGGCAGGCCGCCCGCCGCGGAGATGACGAAGGGCACCGCGATCAGGCAGGCCAGGACGATGATGATGCCGTTGGGAAGGTCGGTGTAGGCGATGGCGACCATCCCTCCGATAGTGGTGAAGAGGATGACGAACGCCGCGGCGATGAGCGTGCCGGTCGATTCGGAGATCTTGCCGTCGGTGATGACGTTGAGGATGAAGCCGCCGGCGACGAACTGGTAGGAAACGATCGAGACGAAGGACAGGATCAGGGCGATGGCCCCGAAGAGCCGGGCGGCGGGTCCGTAGCGGACCTCGAGGACGTCCCCGACCGTGTACTGTCCGAAGGTGTGGATCTTGGCCGCGAGGAAGTAGATCAGGATGATGCCGACCCACGCTCCCGCGGCGAGCCACAGGGCCGAGAACCCCGCTTTGGAGGCGAATTCCGCCCCGCTGATGAACGTGCCTGAACCGATCCAGGTGCAGATCAAAGTGAAGACCATGACCTGCCATTTCAGGCTGCGGCCGGCGACTTGGAAGTCTTCCTGGCTTTTGACTTTCCGGGCCCGGAGGAAATTAAAGACGGTGAGAACGATGAGATAGGCCAGAATGATGTAGAGATAAAACGACATGGGTCCTCCTTAGAGGAATTTCAGCTTTAGATACACCCAAGCCATGATGGCATGGCGTTTGAGGTCGCCGAAGGAACGGATGTGCCGGAGGGCCCGCGGACCCTTTTTCAGAAGGGACGTTTTCCCGGCGCTGAAGGACCAGCGCAAAACGAGCTCCGAGATTTGGCTCCAGGTCAGCTTGTCGATATAGAGGGGAACGTCGCCTTGGGCCAAGGGCAAGGTGATGACCTTCGAACGGTATCTTTTGGTCCAGGTGAAATCCTTCGGGAGGAAGCCGGTCTCCCGGGCCAGGTTTTCGAGCGGCGTGCCCGGATAGATGTGGAGAATGGCGATCGTCCCCTCGATCTTGTCCTTGTACCGCTCGATGATCCCGATGGTCTCCTGCGCCTCGGCCCACGTCTCGGTCGGATGGCTGAAAATGAAAAAAACGTTCGGAATGATGTCGAGCTCGAGGCACCAGCGGACGAGATTGTGGAAGTCCGGCATCTCGATCTTTTTCCCGACGATTTCCCCGCGGACGCGGTCCGATCCGGCCTCGAGGCCGAAGGAGAGGTGGAACAGGCCGGCCCGCTTCATCGTTTCGAGCAACTCCCGGCTCATGATGTCGATGCGGACGTCGCACTTTATGAGGACGCCGACCCGGCGTTCGATCAGCAATTCGCAGATGGCCTCGGCCCGCTTCGGGCTGGCGTTGAAGGTGTCGTCGTAAAAAAAGACGACCTCGATGCCGTAGCGGGCCTTGAGCAGCTCGATCTCGCGGACGACATTCCCGGGGCTCCGCATCCGGACGTGGCGGCCCCAGTTGATCGGCGTGGCGCAAAAGCTGCAGTTGAACGGACAGCCCCGGCTGGTCATGACGTTCACGGCCGGGAGATCGCCGCGGCCCGGGACGGGGAAAGTGAAATTGTATTTCTCGAAAGGAACCAGATGGAAGGCGGGGAAGGGGAGGGTGTCCAGATCGCGGATGGGAGGCCGCGGCGCGTTCGAGCGGGCTTTACCGTCCACCCGAAGGACGAGCCCCGGGATCCCGGCGAGGGCGGAGAGCCGAGGCGACGCTTCCCAGGCCCGGCAGATGTCGACCATGGCGTATTCGCCTTCGCCCCGGACGACGACGTCGAGCTCGGGAATGTGCTCCAGGCAGTCCTCGGCGGCCATCGAGGCGTGAGGGCCGCCCAGTACGGTCAGGGCCTCCGGATGGGCCCGCTTGGCGAGCCGGATAAGCCTGAAGCTCTGGAAGCGGTTCTCGGTCGTGATCGTGACGCCGACGATGTCGGGCCGGTCCCGGGCGATCTTTTGCTCGATGTCCTTCCAACTCAGGCCGAGAACGTCGGTCGGGACGATCTCGACGGGGATCGCTTCCTTTTCGAGCACGGCCCCGATGTATAAGAGCCCGAGGGGAGGCATCGAGGTTTTGACCCAGCGTTCGGCCATATAGCCGCCGGGCGGGACGTAGAGCTGGACCTTAATCAACGGCCGCGCTTTCCCCTTTCTTTTCCAGTTTCATCGAAAAGACCTTGGTGACGTTCGGTTCTTCCATGGTCGTGCCGTAGATGTAGTCGGCGACCTCCATGGTCTTGTAGTTGTGGGTGATGATGATGAACTGCGTTTCGGCCTTGATCGTCCGCATCAGGTCGAGGAAGCGGGCGAGATTGACCTCGTCGAGGGCCGCGTCCACCTCGTCCAGGATGCAGAACGGCGTGGGCTTGTAGCGGAACAGGGCGAAGAGGAAGGCCAGGCTGGTCAATGACTTTTCGCCGCCGGAGAGGAGGCCCATGTTCTGGACCTTCTTGCCCGGCGGCTGGGCGATAACGTCGACGCCGCTTTCGAGAGGATTGGCCTCGTCCAGGAGCTTCACCTCGGCCGTGCCGCCCTTGAACAGGGTGGCGAAGAGGTCCTGGAAATGGGTGTTGACCTCGCCCAACGCGGTCAGAAACCGCTGGCGGCTTTCATCGTCGATCTTGAGAATGGCTTCCTTGGTCTGACTGATGGATTCGGTCAGGTCCTTCTTCTGCTGGGCGAGGAAATCGAAGCGCTCCTTCTGGGCCGCGTACTCTTCCTCGGCCATGAGGTTGACGGCGCCGTATTTGAGGAGCTTCTCCTTGGCCTCCTCGAGCTCGGCTTCGACGTCGCCGGCCTCGGTCTCGGGCGGAGGCGGCTCCGCTTTCACTTCCTGGAGGGTCTTTTTGAGCTCCTGCCAGCAGGTCTCTTCGAGGTTGACCAGGTCGCGATCGATCTCCGCCTTCCGGATCTCCCAGGTCATGCGCCCGTCTTTCTGCCGCTCGTGGTCTTCCCGGAGCGCGGCCAGTCCCGTCTCGGCCGCGGCGAGCTCGTTCCGGATCCGCTGGAGATGGACCTCGTTGTCGGCCAGCGCGGACCCCTGCCGGCCCCTCCGGTCCTCCTGAGCGGAGAGCCTTTCCCCCAGCTCGACATCGAGGTCCTTCAAGCGCGTTTCCTCGGCTTCGGCCGCGCCGATCTCCGCCTGCAGCGCGTCGATCTTGGCCGCGGCGTTGTCCTTGCGCTGCCCGAGGGTCTTGAGGACGACCTCCAGGTTGACGATCTTTTCCTGGAGGACGTCGATCGATCCGCGCAGTTCGAGGCGGGCCGTCGTCTCCCGGCTCGATTTTTCCCGCTGCAGGGCGAACTCTTTTTCCTCGGCCTCGGCCCGGCTCCGGAAGGCCATCTCTTCCTCCTCGAGGCCGCGGATGACCTGGGCGTGGGATTCCCATTTCCGGCGGAATCCCGTCCGGTCCATGGCCAGGACCTCGATCTCATGGACGAACAGGGCCAGGTCGTTCGTCAAGTTCTCCTGTTCGGCCCGGGCCAGGACGATCCTATTCTCGTGGTCCTGAAAATCCTTGTTCGCCTCGATGAGACGAGCGGTCCCCTCCTTGATTTCGGATTCAAGCGTTTGTTTGAGGCGGACGGCCTCTT
The DNA here is from genome assembly GCA_026393865.1 of Candidatus Aminicenantota bacterium. GTDB lineage: Bacteria > Acidobacteriota > Aminicenantia > Aminicenantales > UBA4085 > JAPKZI01. The sequence continues at coordinate 2,805 of JAPKZI010000018.1, read as the reverse complement.
CGAGCCGCAGGGCGTGCGGCTGAATCTCGGCGTCGCGCCCGCTCACCTTCCGTTCAAGATCCTTGATCTCCTGGCTGAGGGTGAACAGGCCCTCTTTCTGGGGACCGAGCTTGAGAAGTCCCGTGGAGAACAGGGCATCGCCTTTGAGCGAGACGAAATTCAGGTCCGGGAAACGAAGCCAGAGGCGGATCGCGGACCGGATGTCGCTCACGATCACCGCGTCCCGGAGCCCCGGCAGCCGGCCTTTCATTTTCGGGCTCGGTCGCAGCCGGGCCGTGAGCGAGCCGACGACGTCGGGATCTTCGACCAGAGCCGCGGGAACATGGTCGGGAGGGCGTTCCGGAAGAAGGAGGAAGCTGCCCCGGACCTCACGCGCGGACAAGTTCTTCAGGAATTCAGCGGCCTCGATGACGGTGGCCCGGGCTTCTTCCTTCCAAAAAACGTCGATAAGCGGGGCGTCGGCCGGGTCGGATTCGAGAAGGTCCGTGAAAAAGCCCACCGCCCCTTCGACATCAAAGAGGGGCTCGGCGGCCCGCTCTTTCTCCTCGAGTTTCCGGAGGGCCTGAAGGTGGTAGGCGGCCTCGTCCCGCTTCTCCCTGAGGCCGCGGATGATATTTTGAAGGTTCTCGATGGATCCCGCCGTTTCGTTGAGTCTGTTTTGAAGCGCGGCGACGAGCTTCTCCTGATCGCCGATCTCCCCCTGGATCCGCTCCCGGTCCTTCTCGAGCCCGGCGATCTCCCGCTCTTTGTCCTCGAAGCGGGATTGGGCCTCCGCCTGTCTCTGCCGGATCTTCTCTTCCTGACGGCGGACGAGCTCCAGATCTTTTTCGAGCTTGGCCCCTTCGTTCTTGGCCTCGGTGACCTCGGCGAATTTGAGGAGATACTCGCCGCGCACGGCGTCCACCTTTTTAGCCCAGGGCGCGAGGCTCGCCTCGGTCTCCCGATGATCGCGCTCGAGATCTTCGTCCTCTTGTCGCTTCCGAAGGAGGGCTTCCGAATTCGCTTTGAGGTCCGTCGCCGCCTGGAGAATGTCTTTCTCGAAGAGGAGCAGTTCGGCCAGGAATTCGTCCGTGTCGGCATCCGCCTTCTTCCGTTTTTCCTCAAAAAATTCGATCCGCTTGGATTCCCGCTCCCTTTCGGCTTCGAGGCGGGTGATCTGGGAGCGGAGGGCGAAGAGGTCCTCTTGGCCCCGTTTCAGGGCTTGTTCCAGGTCCCAGGCTTCCTTGCGCTTCTGGTTGACGTTTTTTTCCTCGTCCGTGAGCTTCGAAAGGATCTCGCGCTCGGCGCCCAAGGTCTGATCATAATGCGATTGGACGTCCTGCTGCCCGGCCTGAAGCTGTTCGCTTTTTTGGCGGAAATGGCTCGCCGTCAGCTCGCGGAGCCGCTCGCGCAGATGGCGGTAGCGCTCGGCGGCGCCGGCCTGGCGAGCCAGCGAATTCTTGGCCTTGGCGACCTCGGCGATGATGTCCTCGAGGCGGACCAGGTTCTGCTCGGAGTCCTCGAGCTTGTTTTCGGCCTGGCGCTTCTTGTCCTTGTAATAGGCCGTGCCAGCGGCCTCTTCGATGAGGGCGCGCTTCTCCGTCGGCTTCGAGGTGACGAAGGTGCCGATGGACCCCTGCTCGATGACGAAATACCGGTTCTCCGAAATGGCCTTTTTCCAGAGCTCGTCCTGGATGTCCTTGAGCCGGACGCTCTTGCCGTCCATTCGGTATTCGCTTTCGCCCGAGCGGAAGACCCGGTGGTTGATCTGCATTTCCTCTTCGGAGTTCTGGAGGACGAGAGTGACGTCGGCCATGCCCATGGCCGGCCGCTTGAGGGTTCCGCTGAAGATGGAGTCCTCGATCTTTTCCCCGCGGACGGACCTGACCCGCTGTCCGCCGAGGACCCATTGGATGGCCTCGACGATATTGCTCTTTCCCGTTCCGTTGGGGCCGATGATGGTCGTGATGCCCGTGTTGAAAACGATTTTCGTCCGTTCGGGAAATGTTTTGAATCCCTGCAGTTCGAGTCTTTTAATGATCATGGGCGGCTTTCCGAGGCCGTATTTTATTAAAAACCGGGTGAATTTGAAAGAAAAATAACGGCGAGGGGCAGCGAGCTTAGCCGGCCTCACCCTTTTGAGAGCGCGGGACTAGCCACATTTCCGGTGATCCTCACCCCCTAAAATCCTCTCAAAATGGGCTTGAAATTTCTCCGGAAACATGAGTTAATGGAGACATGTCCGACGACAACAGGAAATATCTGAGATTCGAGTGTCTCGTTCCCGTCGAAAACATCAAGTTCGAGGGAGGGGACGCGCCGACCAAGGATGCGGTCTTGGATAACGTCTCGCGCGATGGACTGCATATCATCCTCGACCTGGATTTTAGCTTGAGTCCCGGCCATGAAGTCGATTTCGACGTCGAAATCCCGGATAAGAAAGTCGATTCCAAGGTGTCCGGAGAGGTTTTGTGGACCCGGCCCAAGGGCAAAAAGCTCGAGGTGGGAATCAGGATCAAGAATATGAACAAGGCCACCAAAAGCGAGCTTTTGGAATTGGGCTATGTCCGCTGGCAGCAAAAGCGGCGAAAAGAGATAGAAAAGAAGAAACCGTAGTTTCTTCTCTGGAGTTGGCCCCTGTCCTTCTTAGCTCTCAAAACCCTTTCCTTTTGGAACACTCGGCAGTCTAGCAAAAAAAGCAAGTCTGTCAATGCTTTTTGGTGAGATGTCGCGATTTGTCGCTTCTTGTCGTGATTTGTCCGTATCCGACCTGCCGAAATCGACCCGAAATTGCCGATAGAGCCCGTCGCGAGGAGCGAAGCGACG
>JAPKZI010000076.1 GCA_026393865.1 Candidatus Aminicenantota bacterium | reverse complement strand
GCCGGCGCGGCGCGCATCGTCCGCGAGCCGGAAGAATTGGCCGGGATGTTCCTATTCGAGGACCCCGCGGCGCTTCAGGCCATGGGCCGGCGGGCCAAGGAAATCCTCGGCTCTCTTCAAGGCGCCACGGGAACGACGCTGGCGGCTATCGAATCCTTCATGATCCATGCGAATCCCGAGTAAGAAACCCGTTGTCAAGGGACGAGCCTTCGGCTCGCCACTTGCCCGTGGCTTATATCCACGGGCGAGTACGGCGGAAGTGGACCCCCGGGCAAAGCCCGGGGCCCCGGCCGCCGTCGCGGCGGCCCTCCTGGCCGCCTTCTTCCTTTGGACGCCGTTCCAGGCATCCGCCTTCCGGCAGGAAGGGCAAAGTCCCCCGACCGCCGACCGGTTGAACGGAGCCTATGTCAAACAGCTCGGCCGGGATTTCGTCGACGTTATCTCCTCTCCGGCCAAGTGGGGGACCGGCGATCTTCTCAAGTTCGCCGCCTTCATCGGGACGGGAGCTCTTCTTTATGGGTTCGACAAGGACATCTACGATTGGGTCCAGAGGAATAAAAGCCGGACCTCCGTGGACGCATCCGCGGTCATCTCGAAATTCGGCAACGGAGGATATCTGACCGCCTTCATGGCCGCTTTATACGCGGGCGGAGAGATCTTCGACAGGCCGGGTCTGAGAAGAACGGCGCTCCTGAGCCTGGAAAGCTTTTTGACGACCTCGGCTCTGGTCCTCTGCCTGAAAGCCGGGGTGGGACGGGCTCGGCCCAACGCCGGCGAATCTTCGCGGAGCTTCCATCCTTTCTCGATTAAATCCGGGTATACCTCCTTTCCTTCAGGCGATGCGGCGGGCGCTTTCGCCGTGGCCACGACCATCGCCGAGGAATCTCCCGACACCGTCGTCGACGTCCTGGCCTACGGCCTGGCCGGGCTGGTCGCGGTCTATCGCGTCCACGACCGAAAACATTGGCCCTCGGACGTCCTCGCCGGTTCGGCCTTGGGATTTTTCGTCGCTAAAAAAATTTCTAGTCTGAACAGGAACGGTTCCTCCGCCGCCTATCAGGTCTCGTTCCAATTAACCCCGAGCTTGCAATCCGTGACGCTGATGGTGTTCTTTTAGGGTGGCCATGAGCCTGGACAAGGCGATGGCGATCTACTAAGATGGGCGTCAGAGGGACATGAATATGAACGAAACGAAACCGCGGCGGCTCACCCGGAGGAGATTCCTGAGAGAATCGGGGAGGGCGGCCGCGGCTGTGTCTCTGGCCGGCGGCGGGCTTATCTTAAATGGCTGTTCCACGGGCCGGGATTTCGACCTGATCATCAAGGACGGCCTCGTCCTGGACGGTTTGGGGAATCCGGCCGCAACGGCCGACATCGGCATCAGCGGCCCTTGGATCAAATCGATCGGCAAAATTTCCGCTTCCCGCGCCCGCTCCGTCCTCGAGGCCCGAGGCTTGGCCGTGGGGCCGGGATTTATCGACGTCCACGATCACACCGACGTCCATCTCCTGGCCAATCCCGCGGCTGAGAGCGCCGTCCATCAGGGGGTCACGACCTTGATCAGCGGCAACTGCGGCTCTTCGCCCTTTCCCATAGCCGAGGCGATCTTCGAAGAGGAGCGGATGAACGCTAAAAAGATCTTCGGGATCGAGCTCACCTGGCGGGATCTCCAAGGTTTCTTCGCCCGGCTCGAAGAGACGGGCCTCTCCTTGAACTATGGGACGCTGGTCGGACATGGAGCCATTCGCGGAGCGGCGATGGGATTCGACGATCGGGATCCGCGGCCCGAGGAGATGGAGAAGATGACGGCGCTCCTCGCCGATAGTCTCAAGTCCGGAGCGCTGGGACTGTCCAGCGGCCTTGAATACACGCCCGGAAGCTTCGCCCGGCCGGACGAACTCATCGGGTTGTGCCGGCTCGTCGCCCGGGCCGGCGGCGTCTACGCCACGCACATGCGGGACGAAGGCGATCGATTGATCGAGTCTCTCGATGAAACGATCGACGTCGCCCGAAGGTCCGGGGTCAGCCTCCAGATCTCGCATTTCAAGACCGCCTATCCCCGCAACTGGACCAAAATCGAGGCCGCGATTTCCAGGCTCGAGGAGGCCAAAAAGGCGGGCGTCGATATCCTCTGCGATCGCTATCCCTATATCGCCGGAGCTACGGACCTGGACTTCAATTTCCCGATCTGGGCGCGGGAGGGGACGACTGCGGAATTCCTGGCCCGCTTGAAAAATCCGGCGCTCGAGGCGAAACTCAAGGCCTCTCTCGCCGAGCGGGAGAAGAAGTTGGGATCGTGGGACAAAGTCGTCATCTCCGACGTCGTGACCGAAAAGAACAAAAAATTTGAAGGCCGGAATATCCTCGAGGCGGCCGCGGAGGCCGGGAAACCGCCTTATGAGTTCATGCGAGACCTCCTCATCGAGGAAAATGATCAGGTCGGGATGGTCATCTTCATGATGACGGAAGAGAACCTCAAGCGCATCCTGGCCCACCCGCTGGTCGGCGTCGGCTCGGACGGGAACGCGGTGGCGCCGTACGGGATCCTCGGCCGCGGCAAGCCCCACCCCCGTTATTACGGGACGTTTTCGCGCGTGCTGGGCAAATATGTCCGCGAGGAACGGCTCGTCCCTCTGGCGGAAATGATCAAGAAAATGACCTCGATGCCCGCCCGAAAATTCGGGTTGACCAAGAGAGGCGTCCTTCAACCCGGCCATTTCGCCGACATCGTCGTCTTCGACCCGGACAGGATCAGCGATAAGGCCACTTGGAGCGATCCTCATCAGTTTCCGGAGGGCGTCGAGTACGTTCTGGTCAACGGCGGGATTGTCATCGATAAAGGAATCCATACCGGAAAACGGCCGGGAACCGTATTGAGGAAGAACGCCGCGGCATGAAGAAGCCTCCTTTTATCCTTCTTCTGCTGGCCGTCATCGTCGGGCTGGCCGCGCCGGCGGCGCGTCCGCGGCGCGAAACCCAGTCGCTCGCATTTCAGGGTATTCCCATGGAGCTCGTATTTCGGGCCCTCCAGCCCGGCGAGGTGATCCTGGCCGAGTTGAAACAAACGCCGCCCGTCAAGAGACTCATTCTTGAAATCCGGAATCGCCGTTATGTCCTGGATGGGAGCGCGGCCGGAGCGAGGCCGTTCGTTCTGATCGGGATCGATCTCGCCGTCAAACCCGAGCCGCTGCTCATGAGGATCACCGAGGAGAAGCCGGACGGGACCGTGGAAAAGTTCCGGGAAGAGCTGTTCATCGAGGCGAAAGAGTTTTCCCGGAAACGATTTTATGTCAACGAGGCCATGCTTGCCCCGCCGGCCGCGGAGCAGGAACGGGTGAAGAGGGAACAGGAGCTTGTGGCCGCGGTCTACGGCACCATCACCCCGGAATGGCTGGGGACGGGCGGCTTCATGTCGCCCCTCCCGGACCGGGAAGCCGCTCCCAATTTCGGCCAGCAGAGAATCTACAACAAGTCCCATACTTCAGTCCATCAGGGCGTCGATATCGCCGCTCCCTGGGGATCGCCGGCCCGAGCCTCCAACTCCGGACGGGTCGCCCTGGCCAGCTCCCTCTACTTAAGCGGCAAAACGGTGATCATCGATCATGGACAGGGAGTCTTCAGCCTCTATTGCCATTTCTCCCAGATCCTGGTCAAGAGGGGAGACCTGGTCAAAAAGGGCCAGGTCATCGCTAAGGTCGGCAACACCGGCCGGTCCACGGGTCCCCATCTTCACTGGGGGATCCGGATCTTCGACAGCCGCGTCGATCCGTTCTCTCTCGTCAGCCTGCCTTTACACGATTAGGGTCGGGTCTCCACTTTCCACTTTTCACGGAAATGAATGGATCAGGCAGTTTGCCTCGGATGAAGTGGAAAGTGGAGACCCGAGCCTATTTCTTTACTTATCGATTCGAGATGGCGGAAGTCGAGCTGCTCCAGGTCGACCTGGGATCCTTGAACGATCCGGCCTCGCCGGCCTCGCCCGATTCCGGCTCCGTTCGCTACCGCGGTTTCGAGATCGTGAACGGCGAATTGCGGTCCCTGCCGCTCGGCGCGAGTCTCGACCTGCTCACCGGCCGCTTCTCCTGGCTGCCCGGGCCCGGCTTCCTCGAAAGCTACCGGCTGGTCTTCATCGAGGCGGGCGCCGGATCGCCACGGTCCTTCCCCATCGAAATCGTGGTCAAAGCCAGACGGTAAGTCAGGGGCGGGAGCGGCTTCGTCTAAGATTCGGTTTCGGCAGAGCGCCGTCGATTTCGCCCGGCTACCAGTAAACCGGGATGATGAGGGTCCCCAGAATGAAAACGTTCAGGAGGAAGAGCATTCCCACAAGGATGGGCGTCGCGCCTTTTTTCCAGAACGGCAGCCCCTCCAGACCGAGCGCCGCGAGAATCATGATGGCCGGGAGGGCGGGAAAAAGATAGCGGCCTTGCGGCTGGGTGAAGGTCAAGTTGAGGTAGACGACGAGGATGAAGCTGAGGATGGGAATGGTGATCAGGATAGCGGCCAGCCTCCGGTCGATGTTCCTCCGGACGAAACGCCAGATGAGGCCGAGGAGGGCGAGGATCCCGAGGGCGGCAAATACCTGGTAGAACCATGGCGGAGACCATAGGCTCATCCAGCCGAAGAGGCCGACGAAGGACTGGCCGAGGAGGACCGGGAACCGCGTGAGGAAATAGGGAGACGTCAGGGGCTTGATGTCGATGAGATGGGTCATGGCGCTGTTCAACGCCCCTTCGGCCAGCGGATCGCCGTAGCGGACCTGATTGTAGATCATCCAGGGGGCGATCAGCGCCAGGGTCAGGAGAAGAACGGCCAGTCCACGGAAGCGGGCCTTCCACGGCTTGGCGTCGGTCAGGACGGCGAGGGAGAAGGGGATGACCAGGAACAGGGTGTTGATCTTGGATAAAAAAGCCAGGGCGATGGTCGCGGCCGCGGCGAGCCCGGTCCGCGGCGAAAATCCGCTCTTGATGATGAGGATTATGAAATAGGTGGCCGCGGCCGAGGCGGCGGTGGCGAAGGCGTCGTTGCTGATGTTCATCCCCCGGAAAGTGAACTGGGGAAGAAAAGCCACCAGCCCTCCGGCCAGCCAGCCGGTCAGGCGGTTCCCCGAAGCGAGCCGGCCGGCCTGATACGTGAAGAAGACCGTTAGGACGGAAAAGAGGGCCGTCAGGATGCGGACGATTCTCATGGGCCAGAATCGCCGAAAATCGGAAGGATCGTTCCGGAAACGCTTGGGCCCCGGCGGAGTCCGCACCACTCCCTGCTTATCGACCCAGATCGTGGTTTTGGGAACTTCGGTCTCTCGGGCGAAGGGGGCCATGAGCACGTAATACAGGGGAGGCTGGTTGGCTTCCTGGACTTCGAGACTGTAGGCGGGAAGCGTCTTGTTCTTGTGGATGAGACTGATATAGAGCCAATGGTTGTTCTCGTCGGGCGCTTCGAAAATGGGGACGGCGAAGGACCAGGCCAGCAGCAGAACGGCCGCCGAAGCCAGGAGAAGGGCCGGCCCTTTGGGAGCTTTCATCCCTTTTTCCTGAAGGCCAGGATCATTTCTCCGCGAAAAATGGTTCGCGTCTCTTCGTGAACGTATCCGCGGGCCTGGAAATGGCGGATTAGGTCCCCTTTGGTGTAGTGCCCCACATGCTCTTCCGCATAGCCCCCCGGCACGACTTTTTCATAGATCCTCTCGATGGCGCGCCACTCCCAGCGGCCGTAGTCCGGCGTCCCGAGAACGAGACGTCCCCCGGGAGCCAAGACGCGTTCCAGCTCGGCCAGGACCGCGGATTCCCTGGGGAGATGCTCGATCACCTCGGAACAGAGGACGCAGGGAAAAAGCCCGTCCCGGAAAGGAAGCTGGAGGGCGCTGCCCCGAACCAGCCATTGGGAGAATTTCCGAGAGTATCGCAGCTTGGGCAGAAGGATGTCCAAGGCCACGCTTCCTGGCGGAAGGAGTCCGATGATCCGGCTCGATCCGCAGCCGACGTCCAGGACTCGTCCCTGACCGGCGATGAGATCCCCGACATGCCGGCAGCGTTTCCGTTGCCAAAGACGCTGAAAAACGATCGGGCTGTTGTAGGCCCGGTCGTCGTAGTCGGCCGACTGTATGGAATTCCGGTACTTCCATAGCTTCAGGAATGTTCTCATGTAGGCCAGGCCGAAACGGATGATCCGGGCGTTGGAACTGCCGTGGCGCCGCGGCGTATAGGCGAAGGGGACTTCGGCGACTCTCCATCCCCGCGCATATGCCCGGACCAGGATCTCCTGGAGGATGTTGAAATCGCAGCTCTCGAAGGATTCATCCCGGACGACCGGAGATTTATACAGCCGGAAGCCGCTGGAGAAATCTCGGGTCGCCAGGCTCAATCCCCGGCCGAAAACGACGTTCAGGACCCGGCTCAGGAGAAACCGGCCGAGGGGCATCCGGGCGCTGCCTCCCGGGCAATAGCGGGAGGCGATGGTCACTTCGGCCCGGTCCCGGGCAGCCCACAGGTCTCTGATGAAAGAGGGCTGGTGGGAAAAGTCCGCGTCCATCGTCAAAATGTATGCGCCCCCGGCCGTGGCGAACCCGGCCAGCAGGGCCCCGCCGTAGCCGCGCTCGACCTGTTTGATGACCCGGGCGCCCGAGGCGGCCGCCGCCTCATCGGTCAACGGGTCCCTATCCTGAGTGACGACCAGGATTTCACTCTCGAGAGCCAGCGCGGCGATCGATTTCCGGATTTCGGGGAGAAGGGTTTTCAGGTTTTCGCCCTCGTTGAGGGCGGGGATGACGATAGATAAATCCATGATTTTCGACCTGGCGCCGGCCATCGATCTCTTGTGTTTATACCATAAGGACGGTGTTTTTTCCACGGCGGAAAACTGCCATGGAGCGCCCCGATTTCAGAGTGATCTTCCGGAACCGCCCGGCAAATACCGGGAGACGCCCGGCGTCGGCAAGGTCTTTTCGATCGGCCCCCGCGTCCGTCCCGAGATTTGATTGGCGCCCGGGAATTTAGTATCTATAAGGGATGGACGGAGTGTCGAACGCCTCGCAAGCTCCCCGCGTATCGATCGTCATCGTCGTCTGGAACGCTCTCGAATTCCTCCGTCCGTGTCTCCGATCGATTTTCGCCCCGGGAAGCGATCGTTCGAACACCGAACTGTTCGTCGTGGACAATGGCTCGACCGACGGCACGGCGGACAGGGTCGCCGCCGAATTCCCCCAGGTCAGGCTCATCCGCCGGGCCGAAAACCTCGTCTCCCCGGCGGCGAACAATATCGCCCTGCGGGTCATCCTTGCCGAACGATCGGCCGATGTCGTCATCCTCCTGAACTCCGACGTCGTATGGATTTCCTTTTTCCACGATATGTTGAATTCCCGCTTTGGCCCTTATCCGGGATGTGCGAGGTCACCCGGGCAATAAACTCCGGATAATCCATCGTCTCCTGCTCGGCGCCGTCCCGGCCCCAGCGGTAACCGACCTTGCCCTCAGGTTCCAGAAACGTCAGCCGCTCTAACGCCAGGAGCGGCCGTTAAGATATTAGGGTCGAGTCTCCACTTTCCACTTTTCACGGAAATGAATGGATCAGGCAGTTTGCCTCGGATGAAGTGGAAAGTGGAGACCCGACCCTATTTCTTCAAATAGGCGGCGAGCCAATCCAGGACGGTCTTCCACCACAATTCGGCGTTTTGCGGCTTGCTGACGAAGTGGTCTTCGTCGGGAAAATAGAGGAATTTGGAGGGAACATTCATCCGCTGCAGGGAGGTGAACAGCTGGAGTCCCTGCTCGAGGGGGACGCGGTAATCGTTCTGGCTGTGGACGACCAGGCAGGGCGTCTTGAAGTTCTTCACGTAATAGCTCGGCGACCACTTCGTGTACTGTTCGGGGTTCGTCCAGGGCGTGCCTTTCTGTTCCCATTCGGGGAACCACAGCTCTTCCGTGGCGCCGTACATCGAGCGCAGGTCGAAGACGCCGTCGTGGGAGACGAGGACATTGAAGCGGGCGTTCTGTCCCTCGATCCAGTTGATCATATATCCTCCGTACGAGGCGCCGGCCGCGCCCAGCTTCGTTTTATCGAGGAAGGGATAGGTCGCCAACAAGTAGTCCAGCCCCTTCATGATGTCCTGGTACGGACGGCCCCCCCAATCGCCGACGATGGCGTCCGAAAAACGCTGGCCGTAGCCGCTACTGGCATGGAAGTTGATGAGGGCCGTGACGTAGCCGGGGGCGGCGAACATCTGGGCGTTCCAGCGGTAGTGGAACTCGTCCTTCCAGGGGGCGTGGGGGCCTCCATGGATCAGAAGGACGAGGGGATACTTTTTTCCTGAATCGAACGCGGGCGGTTTGAGCAGCCAGCCGTGGACCTTGTCCCTGTCGGCGCCCTCAAACCAGAATTCTTCGGCCGGGTTCATCCGCAGCTCGGCCAGAAGGTCTTTGTTGAGATCGGTGATCATGGTCATTTTTTTCGAAGATGCATCGTAGCTGAAGATGTCCGCGGGCCGGTTCATGGCCTGTTTGAGCAGGATGAACGTCTTGCCGTCGGGGAGGAGGCCCGGCGCTCCGAAGGTGACGGCATCCAGGACCTTATCGATTTTCTCCTCCGCGATCGCGGCCTTGAACAGGGCGTTCCGGCCTTTCTCATCAGCGCTGAAATAAATCGCCGAGCCGTCCTTGGACCAGAGCGTCTCGTTCACGGAACAATCCAGATCCCGGGTCAGGTTCTTGAGGCTTTTCGTCGTCCGGTCATAGAGCATCAGATCTTCTTTGTCGGATTCGTATCCGGGCCGGGCCATGGCCCGATAGGCGATATATTTCCCGTCGGGGGAATAGGAAGGCTGGTTGTCGTTGGCCCTGTTAGCGGTGATCCGGCGAATCTCCCCGCCGTAGAGGGGAGCGACGAAAACATCGTTGTTGGTCCCGATGGCCAGTTTGAGCTCGGGATCCATGTTGCGGACGAAGGCGATCTCGGCGCCGTCGGGCGAGAAGGCGTAATCCGGATTCCCGCCCAGGTCCATCGGCGGCGTGTCATAATCCCCCGGAGTGACGTCGACGGGCTTCCCGCCGTCTGCCGGGACGACAAAGATATGACTGCGCGTGCCGTCCCGCCAAATGTTGAAATACCGGAAAAAGAGGGACTCGAACACTCTCCCCTTGACCTTGCTCTTGTCCCAGGCTTCGGTCTTCTTCTTGTTGCATTCATCGTCGGGACAATCGGGAAAGACCGACGAGGTGAAGGCCATTTTTTTGCCGTCCGGCGACCAGATGACGCCCGTCGCTCCCGTCGAGAGCGTGGTCAGCTGATAGGCCTCGCCGCCGTTCGGGTTGATGATCCAGATCTGGGGCGAGCCGTTGCGCGTCGAGATAAAGGCGATCTTCCGGCCGTCCGGCGACCAGCGGGGATTCATATCGGCCGTAGGGCCGGCGGTCAGGCGGCGCGGTTCGCCTCCCTTCATCGGGACGATCCAGATGTCGCTGTTGCCGCGATTGGCCTCTTTGTCCATGACCGTGATGACGCAAGCGATCCATTGACCGTCGGGCGACGGCTGGGGGTCGGTCAGGCGCCTGATCTTGATGAAATCGTCGAAGGTCAGGGATTTCGTCTGGGCCGCCGACATCATGGGAGCCAGAAGAAAGAGAACCATCATCAGCCCGATCGTCGTTTTTTTCATAATAATTGCTCCTCTCATGCGGGATCCGTGCCTATCGTCCATTCATCTTATTATAACCGGGACCGGAAAGAAAAGAGCCGGGCCATTGGATTGAC
>JAPKZI010000101.1 GCA_026393865.1 Candidatus Aminicenantota bacterium | reverse complement strand
CCCATCGACCCAGACCGAAATTGTTGACCCGTTCTTCGGCACCGTCTTGGGCATCGGCGTCAGGACCCAGCCGAAGTTGACGAAAAGGCTTCCCGAGGCGTCTCCCCCCTGCGTCGGCGTGTCGATCGTCCCGAACGGCTTGACCGAGGAATTGTTCTGGCTGATGATGGTCTTCGTTCCCAGCAGGATCCGATTGCCTTCCCTGTCCTGGGCGACCGCATGTAAATTATAAAAGCCGTTGCCCTGATTCGGCAGGAAGTTGGTCAGAAGCATATACCCCCATCCGGCCCGCTTGTTGAACGGATGGTTGGGATAGGCCGTCTCGACGTCCGGCCTCGCCCCTTCGACGAAGATCCCAGTTCCGATAAAAACGAGGCTCGGACCTTCCGGGCTGACCGGGTCCCTCCAGATTTCGACCGCGGACGTTTCGATATCATCCAACACCCATCCTGTTACAGGGATGGCCCCCGCGACATACGAAGCATTGACCGGCGTGGCGAACTCGCCGAACGGAACCGCGCTCGCGCCGGGATTATAAATCCTCAGAGCAACCGTGATCGCCTGGGGCGAATTGGAGGTGCTGGGATCGGCGACCGAGACCGTCCCCGCATAAGTCCCCGCCCCCAGTCCCGCCGGATTGACGCTGATCTGGGTGACGGCCGTTCCCGAACCCGACGCCGGGGTGATCCCGATCCAGCTCTGAGCGGACGAGGCCGTCCAACTGCCCGGAGCTCCGACGATGACGGACTGGGAGGCCGTGGCCCCGCCGCCGGCGATGGCCCCGAAGTTCAGCTGCCTCTTGGACAGCGACATGAAGATGAAGCCGACGTTAAACGAGATCGTCGAACCGACGGCGCCGACGTTCGAAATGCCGAGGGTGCCCGGCCCCCCGTTCGAGAGAAAACTCGAAGGGTCGGTCGAATCGTTGATGGCCGTCCGGCCGGCCCCGCTGCTGAAGGTCGCATTGTTATAGGTCCCATCAACCGTCAGCGTCCCGCCAGGCCTGTAGACATAGAGTTCATCCGGCGGGCCATCGGCATTTCCTACGACCCCCGTGTTCGAGTTAACTCTGTACACGACGAGGCCTTCTCCCGGCAAACCACTGTCAAAGTTTTGTTTCTTCCGATATTCGACTACGAAATATTCCTTCGTGGAATTGGGCGAGTCGATCTTGTAGCAGTTGTTCGTGGACGAAGTCAAAGGATTCAAGGTGTACGTTCCCGCCGTCGTGATTTTCGGGATGGAGGAGATCCAGGTCATGTATTTGAACTTCGTAAAGGCGCTCATATGTTGCGGCGTACTGAGGTTCCAGGACATAACGTCCCAGTAGCCCACCGGGGTGATGGTTTTATCCGTGTAGCGATAGAAGTCGGGAGCGCCGAGAGAATGGCCCATCTCGTGGACCAGGACGCTCGGCCCGGGGCCGGATGTCCCGTTCAACTGGAAATTATAAGCATAAACACGCTTCGTGCCGATATTGACGGTCTGGCTGTAAAGAAACCATTGATGAGGCCAGAGGAGATCGCTCCAAGCATCCACAGTCCCGGAAACGATGAAACAGATGTTATCTACGCGGCCATCGCTGTCGCCGTCCAGGTTCAGTCCGCCGGCCACGATCTGGGCACTGCAAGAATTAACGGCGTTCACCAACAGTGTATGTTCGCGGCTCGTCTTCTCTGTATCCGTCGAATACCCGGTCGGATTGGTCGACTCGTTGTAAGGGCTGTAATAATTTCTTGGATTGGCGTCCTGGTAGGAGACGACCGTGGAACCTGTACGGCCCGGATAAAACGCGGTATTGACCGAGAGAACGCTATAGGAGGCCTCCCGGAAATAGTTGTACATGGAGTTCGTCCCGGCCGTGGAGCCGTTGAAATTTGTCTCATAGTTCGTGATCGCGTTCGTGAACTCGCTCTCGCTCGCGAAACGAATGAAGATGACGACGTTGTTGATCGTCCCGGTCTTGGGCGCCGGAATCTGGTAGCTTCGACGATCCTCGAAGGCGGCCAAGCGGGCCTTGAGCCGTTCGGGCGATCTCTTGACCCATTTTTCCAATCCCAGGAGCATTGGATCGACCCGCCCCGCTATGTAGGGGGAGGCGACGAGATCGCCGGCCGCTGTTTTCAAGGCATAAACATAGAAGCCCGTCTTCGGGTCGGCCATGATCGTGTAGCCGGCCAGATCGTGGAGCCAGTTATAGAACTCGTCGCCGCTGGCCAGACAATGGAGAATGGTCCCGTCCGGCTGGCGGAGCGTTTGGGGCACATTGGTCAGGTATGCGCCGTGGACAAAGAGAGAAGCCAGGAAAAAGATCAAAAGGAAGTTTACGGATTGAAGAAACATACGTTTTACGATCATCGTCCGTGTCATGGGATCCTCCTCATAGCGTTGTTCGGCAAGCATTTTTCCTGTGACGGAAATTAAAACAGGATGTAGCCGTAATGTCAACAAAGACTTGAATGAAAGGCGATTTTTCTTACGACTTTTTCTTGACAACGAGAAAATTCGGTGCCTATAATAGATACCTATCAATTAGGAGGGGAAATCATGAAAAAATCTGTTCGCTTTTTATTAGCTTTTTCCATCCTTGTTCTGTTCGGCTTTCTCCTCAACACCACCGTGACTCAGCCGAAAAACGCCGCCGCGACTCCGCCGCAGATACTCGCCACGCTCAGCCACATGCCGCTCCATTTCGTGGAGAACAAAGGGCAAGTAAGCGGGGAGGCGAGATTCCATCTGAAGCGGGGCGAAATGAACCTTTTCCTCGCGCCCGACGGGATGATCTACCAGATTCTGCACGACCTGGATCCGGAACCCGCAGATTCCAAAAAGGCGGGAGAACCAAAGCACCGCGTTTCTCCCGTTCGCGTCGAAAACATCCGGACACGTTTCCTAGGAGCGAATCCCGACGTCCGCCTGAACGGCCATAACGAGACCGGCGCCGTCATGAACTTCTTGAATCGCGGCTCCGCGGCGGATCCCGTTCAGTCCATCACGGCCCGGACCTTCGATGAAGTTCTCTACTCCGGCCTCTACCCCCACGTCGACCTCCGCGTCTACGGCCAGGAGGGGGCTCTTAAGTATGACTATATCATCCGGCCCTCCGGCCGAGTGAAGGATATCCTGATCCAGTATGAAGGGACCACGGCCGTTCGCCTCAATGACCGGGGCCATCTCCAAATCGAGACCTCCGGGGGGGTCCTTGAAGACAGAAAGCCCCTCGCCTTCCAAATCGTCAATGGAAAGAAAGTGGAGATTCCGGCGGCCTATGTGATGACCGAAGACAATACGGTCGGTCTGCAGGTCGAAGGGTATGATCGCAGCCTCGACCTGACCATCGATCCCGAGCTGATCTATTCGACGTTCCTCGGCGACGTTGCGGCCGACACCGGCCTGAGCATCGCCATCGATAAAAACGGAAACGCCTTTATCACCGGCGCCACGTATTCGACGAATTTTCCCACCACCTCCGGCGCCTATGACACCAGCTTCAACGGCCAGCATGATGCCTTCGTGACCAAGTTGAATCCGACGGGAACCGCGCTCGTCTATTCCACGTTCTTCGGAGGGTCCAGCTATGACCAAGGCAACAGCATCGCCGTCGACGGCGATGGCAACGTCTTTGTGGCCGGATACACCTATTCCTCCGACTTTCCGACGACCGCCGGGGCCTATGATTCCACCCATAATGGCGGATACGACGCGTTCGTCGCCAAGATCAATTCCCAAGGATCCAACCTTCTCTATTCGACCGTCCTCGGGGGATCGGGAAACGACGTCGCCAACGCGGTCGCGATCGACCTCCTGGGTGGCGCCTATGTCACCGGCTATACGGGGTCCGCGAACTTCCCGACAACCTCCGGAGCTTTCGACACGAGCCTCAACGGCGATTACGACGGGTTTGTGGCCAAGTTGAATTCCACCGGGACGGGCCTCGGTTTTTCCACGTTTCTCGGTGGGACATGGGAAGATTCGAGCAATGCCATCGCGGTTAGCAAGAACGGCAATATCTTCGTCACCGGCTATTCCCAGTCCACGGATTTCCCGACGACGACCGGGGCCTATCAAACGACGAACAAAGGATATTATGACGTCTTCGTCTCCTGCCTGAATTCTACAGGGACCGGCCTTCTCTACTCCACGTATATAGGCGGCGCGGGCGAAGACAGAGGCAAAGGGATCGCCGTCGACGCCTCCGAAAATGTCTATATCACGGGCAATACGGGTTCGACCGCATATCCGACGACAACAAACGCTTACGATACAACGATCAGCGGCAGTTATGATGCCTTTATCACCAAGCTCAATTCATCGGGCAGCGCGCTGGTCTATTCCACCTATCTAGGCGGAACAAATACGGAATATGCGACCGGCATCGTCATCGACAGCAGCGGCAACGCTTATATCGCCGGATATACCAACTCGACGAATTTTCCCACGGTCACGGGCGCGTTCGACACGACCCACAATGGGGACTACGACGCTTTTTTGACTCGTCTCGACGCCACGGGATCGTCCCTCGTCTACTCGACATATCTCGGAGATTCCGCGACCGATAAGGCTTATGCCCTGGCCGTGGACAGCTCCACCACCGTCTACCTTGTCGGAGAGACCTTTTCCAGGACGTTCCCCGTGACGTCCGGCGCCTACGATGTCAGCCAAAACGGCAACGCCGACGTTTTCGTCACCCGGATCGCGACGAACCTTCAAACTCCGTTCATCGCCCTTTCGACGCAGACCTTGATTTTCGGAGCGACAACGGCCGGCGTTAAGACGAGCAGCCAGAGTTTCCGGGTGACGAATTCGGGAGGCGGCGCGCTCAACTGGTCGTTGGCCACGAACCAAACCTGGTTGTCCTGCCTGCCGGTCTCCGGGTCCGGAAATACCTCCATCGCGGCCTCCGTCAATCCGACAGGCTTAGCCGCCGGCAGCTACACCGCGACGATCACCGTCTCCTCTACGAACGCTCCCAACTCTCCGAAGACGATCAACGTCTTTTTGACCGTCTATAATCCGACCGCGACGACGGTTCCCTACGGATCCTTCGACTCGCCGCTGGACCAAACCACAGGCGTCACCGGGGCCATTCCCGTGACCGGCTGGGTCGTGGATGATATCGAAGTCACCACGCTCGAGATCAAAAGAGATCCCCATTCCAGCGATCCGACCGGGGCCATCGGTCCGGACGGTCTGGTCTTCATCGGATATGGACTTTTCGTCGAGGGGGCCCGACCGGACATCGAACAACTATACCCCGCCTATCCGTTCGCCAATAGAGCCGGCTGGGGGTACATGATGTTGACGAACTTCCTCCCGAATCATGGGAACGGCCAGTTCAAGCTTTACGCCTACGCGATCGACGGAGAAGGCAACAAGATCCTTTTGGGATCCAAAACGATCACCTGCGATAACGCTCACGCCGTCAAACCCTTCGGGACGATCGATACGCCGATCCAGGGCGGGCAGGCTTCGGGAGGCTCCTTCGTCAATTTCGGCTGGGTTTTGACACCCCTGCCCAATACCGTCCCGATCGACGGCTCGACGATCAGGCTCTGGATCGACGGCAACCAGATCGGCCAGCCGGTTTACAATCAATACCGGCCGGACATCGCCGCGAACTTTCCCGGTCTCAATAACAGCAACGGCGCCGTGGGGTATTACTATCTCGACACGACCAAGTATGAGAACAAGGTCCACATCATGGCCTGGACGGCCGAGGACAACGTCGGGAACGCCGATGGGATCGGCTCGCGCTATTTTTCGATACTGAACGGCGCAGTGACGGGGAACGGGGAAGCCCACCCGCAGAGCCGTCAAGTTCCTCCCGCGGAGATCAAGGCCGACCTGGGCGGGATGGCCGTCGCCTGGGAACCGGTCATGGCCAAAAGGGGTTTCAGTCTCAGCGCCCGGCCCGAGATCGTGTTGGCGGACGCGGACGGCATCGTCCGGATCGAGATGCCTGAGGTCGATCGCTTGGAGATCGGACCGGGCCAGGGATCGTATTTCAGCCGGGGCTTCCTATCCGTGGGCGGAGATCTCCGGCCTTTGCCGATCGGCGCGACGTTGAATTCCGCGAGCGGGACTTTTTCCTGGATGCCCGGACCGGGATTCCTCGGCGTTTATGACCTGCTCTTCGTAAAAACCGGGAGCCGTGACGGAAGTCCGTCGCTCCTCCGCGTTCAAGTGAAAATCATTCCGAAGCCGGGAAAAAAGGCCGAGATCGCTCCGAAAGGACGAGAGATCGGACGGATTTCGAAATAGGGATCGAGAACAGGCTCCTAGGCGGGAAGGGCGCCGTCTCTTATTAATTTTTAAACTTCGGCTGGATCCTTACCGTGAGGGAGATTTTCTTTATCCCGCCGAAACCATCTTCACGGATGAAGATAAGATCGTAGCTTCCAAAGAAACCGGGTCCCGGGAGCCAGGAGAAGCGGCCGGTTCGAGGATCGAGCGTCGAACCGATCGGCAGCGGCCGCAATTGGCCGCCGACGATCAGGAATCCACGATAGCTTCGGCCTTTTCCGAGATCGAGCTCGATCCGCTCCAGTTCCTTGGTCTCAATATGGATGGTGCCAAAGTTATCGGGAACGACACGTTCGGGCGGGGCCGTCAAATGAAGTCCCCGTTTGATACTGAGGGGGTCAAAAGACGGCGGCAGATCGAGGATGTCGGCCAAATCGGGGACATGTAACGAGTCCATGTCCCCGATTGTTCCGGCCGAGGCTCCTGTATTCACCACGCTAAAGTACCGGCTGCCGATACCGTCCGCCTGACCCGCGTCGTCTGTGGCGATCCAGTAGATGGTATGGACGCCGTTCGCGTATTTCGTCGTGTCCAAATAAAAAGCTCCGACCGGACCGGCCGAATTATTCAATCCGGGGAACGCCGTTGCCACGTCCACCCGGTACTGATTGTAAAC
>JAPKZI010000069.1 GCA_026393865.1 Candidatus Aminicenantota bacterium | reverse complement strand
ACGGGCGGCAAGTTCGCCACGGCCTATCCGTTCGACGACTCCGATGTCTACAAGATCATCGAGGCCGCTTCCTATGTTCTGATGCTCCATCCCGATGCCGAGCTCGACAAGGCCTTGGACGGATGGATCGCCAAGATTGCCGCGGCCCAGGAGCCCGACGGCTATATTTATACCGCCCGGACCATCGATCCCAAGAATACTCACCGGATGTCGGGCCAGGAGCGCTGGACGAACGAGCGGGACAGTCACGAGCTTTATAACGCGGGCCATATGTACGAAGCGGCCGTGGCCCACCATCAAGCCACGGGAAAAAGGAACTTCCTGAACGTCGCCCTCAAGAACGCGGACTTCATCGACAAGACCTTCGGACCGGGCAAGGACCAGCTCAAGTTCGTCCCCGGCCACGAGGTGACCGAGATGGGACTGGTCAAACTATACCGGGCCACGGGCAAGATTAAATATCTCGCCCTGGCCAAGTTCTTCATCGACGAACGGGGCAACGCCGACGGCCACGAGCTCTACGGCACGTACAACCAGGACCATAAGCCGGTCGTCGAGCAGACCGAGGCCGTAGGTCACGCCGTTAGGGCGGCCTATCTTTACGCCGGGGCTACCGACGTCGCCGCCTTGACCGGGGATCGCCGTTATATGGATGCCATGGACAAGATCTGGGAGGACATCGTTTCGAAGAAGCTTTATCTCACCGGGGGCATCGGGGCGGCGGGCGGCATCGAAGGCTTCGGGCCGGCCTATGATCTTCCCAACCCGACCGGCTACGCCGAGACCTGCGCCACCATCGCCTACGCCCTCTGGAACTACCGGATGTTCCTATATTACGGCGACGGAAAATACATGGATCTTTTCGAGCGGGCCGCCTACAACGCCTTTCTCTCCGGGTACGGCATGAGCGGGGACCTTTTCTTCTACCCCAATCCGCTCTCCTCGCACGGCCAGCATGCCCGCACCCCCTGGTTCACCTGCGCCTGCTGTCCGCCCAACGTGGCCCGCTTCATCGCCGAGCTGGGCGGGTTCGTTTACGGCGTCGAGGGCGACAAGATCTTCGTCAACATCTATACTCAGGGGACGGCCGAGTTGGAGACCAAGGCTGGAAAAGTCAATTTCGAACAGACGACGGACTACCCCTGGACCGGCGACATCAAGATTTCGGTGAATCCGGAAAAGGCCGCGGCCCTGACGCTGATGGCTCGGATTCCCGGCTGGGCCCAAGGCCGGCCGCTGCCGAGCGACCTCTACCGCTATGCCGAGGACGTCAAAGAGGCGCCCGCCGTCAAGGTCAACGGCGCGGCGGTCACCCTGAACCTGGAGAAGGGCTACGCGTCCATCGCCCGCACGTGGCAAAAGGGCGATGTCGTCGAGATCCACTTTCCGATGCCCGTCCGGCGCGTGTTCGCCAACGAGAACCTGAAGGCCGACATCGGGCGCGTGGCCGTCGAGCGCGGGCCTCTCGTGTTTTGCGCCGAGGGCGCGGACAGCGAGGGTACCGTCAGTAACCTCGTCCTCGACGACGGCGCCGTGTTGACGGCCGAAGCGAGGCCCGGCCTGTTGGACGGCGTCACGGTGATCACGGGCGAAGCGATGGCCTATCGCTACAAAAGCGGCCGGCTCGTCGGCGAGAGGCAGAAACTCACCCTCATCCCATATTACGCCTGGGCCCACCGCGGCCGCGGCGAGATGGAGGTCTGGCTGCCGCGCATCAAAGGCCTGGCCCGCCCCGTTCCGGAGCCGACGACGGCGTCCACGGCCAAGGTCAGTTCTTCGGAAAGCGGTAAAGGCATCGAAGCCATCCACGATCTCTACGAGCCGGAGAACTCCAACGACCACGCCCACGGCTATCTCCACTGGTGGCCGAAGAAGGGCACGTCCGAATGGGTCCAGTACGATTTTGGGAAGCCGGCGGCATTATCCGAGACATCCGTCTATTGGTTCGACGATACGGGCGAAGGCGAGTGCCGCGTGCCGGTGTCCTGGAAGGCGTTTTATAGGGCCGGCGACAAATGGGTCCCAGTGAAGAGTGTCGGCCTTTACGGCGTGGAGAAGGATAAATACAACACCGTCCGGTTCGCTCCGGTCGGCACGACGGGCCTCAGGCTCGAGATCAAGCTTCCGGAGAAGTTCTCGGCGGGGATTCAAGAATGGAAGGTAAAATAGGATAAGTCTTTGGAGATCGAAATGAAAAACATGAAATGGATTTTGGCGGGATTCGGGCTGTTCGTTTCCATCCTGGCGGCGGTGGCCGCCTTTTCATCGGCTGGGGCGCAATCACAGCCGCCGGCCGCCGGGGCGAACGCCGTCCTCAATCCTTCGTTCGAAGACATGGACGGCGACGTTCCGAAAGGCTGGCGCAAAGTGACGCATCAGCCGCAGGGAGTCTTTGAGGTCGATGCCGCCGTCGCCCACTCCGGAAAGCGGAGCGTGAAAATAACCTCGGCCGAGGGCGGTGACCTGTCCTGGAGCGCCGTCGTTCCGGTCAAGCCCTATTCCCAATACAAGCTGAGCGGCTGGATCAAGACCATGGACGTTAAGCCGGCCGGCAGGGCCCGGGGCGCCCTTTTCAATATCCATGGGATCGACCGCTACCAGACGAAACCTGTCATGGGCACCCAGGACTGGACCAAGGTCGAACTGGCGATCGACACCGAGGGCAACGACGCCCTCCAGCTCAACTGTCTGTTCGGCGGCTGGGGCCGGGCTACGGGAACGGCCTGGTTCGACGACCTCCGGCTCGAGTTGGTCGCGTCGAAGGAGTTGAAGCCCGAAGCGGCGATCGACGCGGCCAAGACCGGGGCGCCCATCTCCAAATACATATACGGCCAGTTCATAGAGCACCTCGGCCGCTGCATCTATCAAGGCATCTGGGCCGAGATGCTCGAGGACCGTAAATTCTTTTATCCGGTCGCGGACAAGGAATCGCCGTGGAAGGCGATCGGCGACCCGCGCAACATCCGGATGAACCCCATCATTCCTTACGTCGGCGTCCACGTGCCGGAGGTCCGCCTCCGGGGCAACGGCGAGGCCGGCGGCATCTATCAGGAGAATCTGGCCTTGATCAAAGGGCGGAACTATACGGGCCGAATCGTCATCTCCGCCGATCCCGGGGCGCTTCCCGTCCAGGTTAGCCTGGCCTGGGAGCCCGGCCGGAACGAGCGGCAGACCGTCAACCTCTCCGAGCTCGACACCAACTATCGCACCGTCCCGCTCGCTTTCACGGCCGAAGCGACGAGCGAGACCGCCCGCTTGGAAATCACGAGCAAGGGCGCCGAATCCTTCCGCGTCGGGACACTATCGCTCATGCCGGCCGACAACGTCGACGGCTTCCGGCCCGAGGTCTTGAAGGTCCTCAAGGATCTCGATTCCCCGGTCTACCGCTGGCCGGGCGGCAATTTCGTCAGCGGGTACAACTGGAAGGACGGCCTCGGCGACCCGGACCGCCGGCCGCCGCGCAAGAACCCGGCCTGGACCGGCGTCGAGCACAACGACGTCGGCCTCCACGAGTTCCTCAATTTCTGCCGCCTTATCGGGACGGACCCCTATATCGCCGTGAACAGCGGACAGGGTAACGAAACGCAGGCCGCCGAAGAGGTCGAATACGTCAACGGCGTCCCCGACTCGCCCATGGGCCGGTGGCGCGCCCGCAACGGCCGCTCCGAGCCATGGGGGGTCAAGTTCTGGTCGATCGGAAACGAGATGTACGGCAACTGGCAGCTCGGCCACATGCCTCTCCAGGATTACATCAAGAAACACAACCGCTTCGCCCAGGCGATGTGGACCAAGGACACGTCGATCAAACTGATCGCCGTCGGGGCCGTCGGGACATGGAGCGAAGGCATGCTGGCCGATTGCGCCGAGGCCATGACTTATATGAGTGAACATTTCTACTGCGGCGAGATGCCCGGCCTCATGGGCCACGTCGCCCAGATCCCCCGCGAGGTGCGGCAGATCGCCGAGGCCCACCGCAAATACCGGGCTTCGATCCCCGCCCTCAAGGGCAAGGACGTCCGGGTCGCCCTGGACGAATGGAACTATTGGTACGGGCCGCACCTCTACGGCGAGCTGGGCACGCGCTACTTCCTCAAGGACGCCCTCGGCATAGCCGCCGGGCTCCATGAGTATTTCCGGCAGAGCGACATCATCTATATGGCCAACTACGCCCAGACCGTGAACGTCATCGGGGCGATCAAGACGACTAAAACCGCGGCCGAATTGGAGACGACCGGCCTGGTCCTCAAGTTGTATCGAGCCCACTACGGCACGATCCCGATCAACGTGAGCGGGGCCCCCGAGCCGTTGGACGTCGCCGCGGCCTGGAAGGACGGAAAGAAGGTCCTGACCGTGGCCGTCGTCAATCCGACCAAGACAGCCCAGACGATCCCTCTGACGTGGAGCGGTATCAGCGTTCCGAAAACGGCCAAACTGTATCTGATTACGGGAGCCGACGAGAAGGCTTTCAACGAGCCGGGAAAAGAGCCGGCCGTGAAGATCCAGGAGATCGCCGCCGCGCCGTTCGGAGCGAAGCTGACCCTCCCCCCGATCAGCATCTCGCTCTATGAGGTTCAGGTCGGGAAATGATGCTGATGATGCGCAACACCTTCTTTCTCGTGATATTCATTGCGGCCGCTTTTCTATTCGTCCCTGGCGCAGACCTGAAAAAAGATTATCCCATCCGGCCTGTCGCTTTCACTCAGGTCCGGGTCAGCGACGGCTTCTGGGCGCCGAAGATGGAGACCAACCGGACCGTGACCGTGCCTTTCGCTCTCCGGAAGAACGAGGAGACCGGCCGCGTCGACAATTTCCGCAAGGCCGCCGGGATGATGAAAGGGCCGTTCCAAGGCAAGCGCTATAACGACTCGGATATTTACAAAGTCATGGAGGGCGCGTCCTACACTCTCATGCTCCATCCCGATCCTGATCTCAAGAAACGACTTGATGACCTGATCGCCATTATCGGCAAGGCTCAAGAGCCGGACGGCTATCTTTACACGACGCGGACGATCGATCCCAAGAATCCGGCGCCCGGCGCGGGCAAGGAGCGGTGGTCCAATCTTCGCGTGAGCCACGAACTCTACAACGTCGGCCACATGTATGAGGCCGCCGCGGCCCATTACGCGGCCACGGGCGAACGGAGCTTCCTGAACATCGCCGTCAAGAACGCCGACCTCCTTCTGCGGACGTTCGGCCCGGGACAACGGCGCGGCTTTCCCGGCCATCAGGAGATCGAGATCGGCCTGGCCAAACTCTACCGCGCCACAGGCCAGTTGGCTTATCTCGACCTGGCCAAGTTCTTCCTCGACGAACGCGGGCGTTATTTCGGCGGCGAACGGCACGACCCGAAGGACCCCTTCGCCGTATACGATTCAGACGAGTATATGCAAAACGACAAGCCCGTCCTCGAGCAGGACGAGGCCGTCGGCCACGCCGTCCGGGCGATGTACATGTACGCCGGGATGGCCGACGTGGCCGCGCTCGGCGGCCGGCCCGAATATGTCCGGGCGATCGACCGGCTCTGGGAGAATGTAGCCGGCAAGAAAATGTATTTGACCGGCGGGGTCGGCGCGCGCGACACGTCCGAGGCCTTCGGTGACGCTTACGAACTCCCGAACGCGACCGCCTACACCGAGACGTGCGCGGCCATCGGCAACGCCCTCTGGCAGCAGCGGCTTTTCCTGCTCCATGGCGAGGCGAAATACGTCGACGTGCTCGAACGGGTGATGTACAACGGGCTCATCTCCGGCGTCTCGCTCGACGGGATGTCGTTCTTCTACCAGAACCCGCTCGAGTTCGACGGCAAGACGAAGCTCTACCAGGAGCAGGTCGGCCGGGCACCGTGGTTCGAAGTCGCCTGCTGCCCGCCGAACATCACCCGCTTCCTCCCGTCCGTCCCCGGATACGTTTACGCGGTGAAGGATGACATCCTTTACGTGAATCTGTTCATGGCCAATGCCGGGACGGTCGATGTCGGCGGACGGAAGGTGAACATCAAACAAGAAACGCGGTATCCTTGGAACGGCGCGGTGAAGATCGCGGTCGAGCCGGATAAGCCCGGGGAGTTTGCCCTCTATGTTCGTGTCCCCGGCTGGGCGCGGAACGAGCCGGTGCCGACCGATTTGTATAGGTTTGCCGACCAAAACAATGACAAACCTGGCCTCAAGGTTAACGGCGAAGACGTCGCGCTCGATACGGACAAGGGCTATGCCCGGATCAGACGGATCTGGAAAAAAGGGGACACCGTCGAGCTGAACCTGCCCATGCCGGTTCGGCGGGTGGCAGCGAATGACGCGGTGAAAGAGGACGCCGGCAAGATCGCCCTCCAGCGCGGGCCGCTCGTTTTCTGCGCCGAAGGCGCCGATAACGGCGGGAAAGTGCTCGATCTAGCGATTCCCGACGGCGTTGTCTTCAAAGCCGAATTTCGACCGGATCTTTCAAAAGGAGTGGTCGTTATCAAGGGAAAGGCGGTCGTCCTGACTAAGGACCCTGAAGGCTGGATCACTTCGAAAAAAGAGCGGGACGTCCTTTTTGTCCCTTATTACGCCTGGGCCAACCGCGGCGCCGGGGAAATGGCCGTCTGGCTCCCGCGGATCATTCATTAACGGGTTTGAGGAAGTTGTTTGTCCTGGGACATTCGGACTAGGACAAATATTTGGCGGTGTCTCGTTTGAGGGATTTTATCAAAGCCTCGATCGAAAGATCTTCATCGAGCAAAGGCCAATGGATCCCATAACCCGAGGGAGATATTTCGTATGATTCCCGTTCTTTTTTGCCGGCCTTCCTCAATTTTGGCGAAATATCCGCCAGGTTGAACCGATATTCTTTTTCATCCACGAGCAGGATCAGTCGGTCCTTTTGAAAGTGGATCGCTTGAACGTCGTGGACTTTGTTCATCCTTCTCGCGCTTTTAGAAATTCGGCCCATTTTTCTTCGATGAATTCGAAATATTCGAAAATGATCTTCTTGACCTGGCGCTTGTCTTTATCGTTCATATTGAAACAAAACGCCTGCCGAATGTCAAAATGCTTCCTGTCCAACCAGTATTTGCATTCTTTGTCGCCTTTCCGCCCATGAATGTGAATCGGCTCGTTTTTTTCATTGCTGTAAAAGAAAAATCTCCAACCCATGACATAGAGAATCGTCGGCATCGAAATCCCCGCGCCGGAAAATGACATTCAGGGTGTGAGTGCCCGTCAACATTCGATAGACGTTGCCGGAATACTCGGATTCTCACCGAGTCTGATAATAAAGGCCATTCCCAAGGCTGGGCGCCTTTGATCCAGAAAGTCTATGAGGTCGACCAGATGGTCTGTCCGAAATGCGGCGGTCAGATGAAGGTCGTGGCCTTCATCACGGATTATGCGGCCGTGGACCTGATCATCGACCACCTCAAGCTAACGTTCATTTCCGAGAAGCCGCCACTGGCGCGCGTCTTCGAGCAGGTCGCGCTCATGGCGGTCGA
Organism: Candidatus Aminicenantota bacterium; assembly: GCA_026393865.1. Classification (GTDB taxonomy): domain Bacteria; phylum Acidobacteriota; class Aminicenantia; order Aminicenantales; family UBA4085; genus JAPKZI01. The sequence goes on along the minus strand of JAPKZI010000069.1, from coordinate 10,685 downwards.
GCAGGGGGCGGAATATTTTTAAGGGCCGGCGATATCGAGAAGGACGGGACGTCTATCGTTCTCTTGGTTATTTCGTTGTCGTTCGCGACGAAGATACGGCCGGAGGGACTCCGTCGTAACCGTCCCCTTGTTCTTGACATCGGCCGGCAGCCAGGAATATCCTTTTCCCATGAAGGGCTTAACGGGAGGGATTGTCGCGGAGTGCGAAAAAGCAAATTCCTAGGCAAAGATGAATAGACGAGCGGCAAGATCAAAATGAAGGGTAGGGTTTAATGGAGGGAATATGGTTTTCTGCGCCTTTTTCATTTTAAATTTCTTGCTGTTGATAAATCATTCTGTCATTAATTTTGTGCCTGTTCAAAACTCCGGCAATCAGAAAATAAATTTTAGCACTTTTTCTTTGGATAAAAATTTGGCTTTGGGAATCAACTCAAAAAAGAATTCGACTTTCAAAGCGCCGGTCAGTCTTGCAGTTGATAAGAATGGGAATATCTATATCCTCGACAGAGAGATTTCGCGCATACCGATCTACTCACAAAGCGGAGAATTTATAAAGGTTATTGGAAATAGAAAAAATGGCAAAGAATTATATTCGAAAGCCCTCGATCTTTCTTTTAATGAAAAAGATGACCTTTTTCTCCTTGATTACAACAAAAAAATAAAAAAAGCATATCTAAAAATAGCATCAAAAGAAGGAGATATCTTAAAATCCTTTGAGCTGCCCTTTTTCCCCAATCAGCTGAGGATCAGCAAAGAAAATATTTTTATTTCAGACAGATCATATTCTAAAGACCATCTTGTTTACATGTTCTCTGGAGATGGTCAAGCCGTTCGAGGAATCGGCGATATCTACAGATCGGATGATGTGGAAGTTTTTCTTTTTCTTAACACGGTTACAATATCGAGTGATCAGATCGGGAATTTGTATCTGGCATATAAGTTTTTGCCTAAGGTAAAAATATATTCTCCCGATGGCAAACTCCTTCGAGAATTTGAATATCAACCTCAAATAAAAAGGAAGAGATCACCTTTTGAAAGTCTTGTTATACAAAAGGTCGATCATTTCCAAGAGCTTGTTTATGCGTATCCAGAACTCAAAGTCGCAAAAAGAGAATATCCCGTCTGTTTGGACATTGCGGTTGATAACTCGGGCATGATCTATTTATTGGTCGCCTCCGACCATTCCATAGAGGAGAGATGCGCTCTGTATTGTTTTGACCAGGCCGGCAGATTTATAGAAAGCGTGGATCTCCCGGTCCGTTGTTCGAGAATGTCCATTAATGGCAGAGGAGATTTTTTCTTTATAAGTCAATCGGCTACAAAGTCGGTCCTCCGATACTCGATCATCAATCAGAAGGAAAAAAATCGAGTCGTTTCTTCTAAGGAGAAGACAATTGAGGAGATCGAAAAAGAACGCTCCTCCCAATCCTTACTCAATCAAATCCTAGATCAATCCGCGAAATATTTTAAGAAATTGGATTCTGCGGCACTGAATTATTTTTGTGAAGAGAGCATTGTTGAGCAGAGATTCATTTATCCGTCTGCAAAACAATTCCCAGATCTTGAAAAGAGTTTCGAGGCGCGGCTTGCTCAAGAAAACAAATATCTCTATGACTATCAACTGATTCACGAAAATGACAATATTAAGGAAAGAAGAATATTATTGGAAGAAAATGGAAAGAAAAAAAACGGGCTAGACGCCGAATTAAAAACTCAGGCATTCCATTATAAAAAACTTATTTACGGAGCTCGGGTATTAAATGAATACTGGCAGGCATTCCATGAATATTCCATTCTTGAGGACGAAACAAAAAAATCCGAGGATGCCATTGTGATTGATATCCGGCCTAAACCGCCCTTAGAGCCAGAGTCGTTCTGGGGGAAAGTCTGGGTCCAAAAAAAGGACTATTCCATACTGAAAATTGAAAGGAATCAAAAATCCATCAAGGGCTATGAAAAGATTGAAGAAATGGCGTTGAAATATGCAGGCGAACCATTGGTCAAAGTCGTCTGTGAATATCATATTGAAAAAAATGGGGTTAGGTTCCCAAGTCATTTGACTATTGAAGAAGCCTATCTGGATAACAATAACAGAAAATTCGTCACCTCAAGACTCAATGTAACTTATCAAAATTACAAATTCTTCACAGTGGAGACGGAACACAAAATTATAAAATGATATCAAGAGTCTTTATCATTATGGGAGCGCCCCCGAAGAACGGGTCGCAGCGACCCCGCTGCCACCTCAAGCTGACGTTCATTGCCGAGAAGCCGCCGCTGGCGCGCGTCTTCGAGTAGGTCGCGCTCATGGCGGTCGAGCAGGGGGCGGAATATTTTTAAGGGCCGGCGATATCGAGAAGGACGGGACGTCTATCGTCTTCTTGGTTATTTCGCAGTCGTTCGCGATGAAGATACGGCCGGATAGCCTGCGTCGTGGCCGTCTTTGAATTCTAGACATCGGCCAGCAGCCAGGAATATCCTTTTCCCGTGAAGGGCGGTACCGATTACGAGCTTAACGGGAGGGATTGTCGCGGAGTGCGAAAAAGCAGATTCTATGGCACTTAATAAGGCGGCGGACGGCAGGATCACCTCGGAAAAAGAACGGGACTTCCTCTTCGTCCCGTATTACGCCTAGGCCAACCGCGGCGCCGGCGAAATGGCCGTCTGGCTCCCGCGTAAATAGAATGTCCAGAGAACGCTACTTGACCTCGACCTCGACGGAAAAGAACTTGAAGTCCTTATAGGCGACGTTCGTCTCGGAGCGGACGAAGACCCGGCCGCGCTCGGTGAGGTAGGCCTCCTCGAGGCTGAGCTTGCTCGGGAAGCGGATGCCGTTCTTTTCGACGCTGAACTCCGTGCGCAGGGTGATGCGCGGCTTCCGGTTGAATTTCTCGCCGCGCTTTTCGAAGATGTCGAAGTTCCCGACCCGCTTCTCGCTCCATTCGATCTTCAGGATGTCGCAGGTCTCGGCGTCGATCCAGGCCTTGCCGAAGAGGTTCTTCGCCTCCGAATCCTCTGCGCGCGGTACGCTGTCGACGATGACAACCGGCCGCTTGCCGATCTTGTCCTGGCCGACGATCTTATAATCGTAGAGGATCTGGACGCGCTCTCCGAACAGGCCTACGGGCCCCTGCATGACATTCCCGAAGACGAAGACCATGGTTTTGAGCTTAGCGTCCGGTTCGTCCATTTTCTTTTTATTCTCTTCGAGGAGCCTGCGGACTTCGCGGACCTTCCGCTCGGCGCGGACGCATTGATAGTCGTAGACGTAGGAATTCTTGATCTCTGAAGGCCGCGCCTGGGCAAAGGTGAAGGCGCCCCATGCGGTGGCCGCAAAATTCGGCGCCCAAAGCCGGCCCGTCTCGAACGAAGGGTCGATCCTTTCCGAGATCTCCTCCCGGCAGACGAAATCGAAGGCCACGCCTTCGAGTTTTTTACAGTATTCCGCCGTTTTATCAAGGATGGTCTCCAGGTCGACGGAAGCAGCGGCCTGCGCCTTTGTTGAGGGTTGCTGATCAAAGGCCGGAGAGTGCGCGGACATGAACGGTCCGATCATAGCTAAGAATATAATGAATTTTTTTGAATGCCCGTTTTTAGCCCTCATAGGTCCTCCCTCCGGTGAGATCCTTCGCTTCGCTCAGGATGACGCCACCACAATCACATTGTCATCGCGAGGAGAGAAGCGACGTGGCGATCTCCAAAGAAGATTCTTATCCTGGAGATTGCTACGCTCCCTTCGGTCGCTCGCAATAACGAGCAACCTCGTTTTTTACCAATACACTGCAAGTTGTTGCCCTCATTCAATGACGAAGTCGGCCACCTCCATGGATATCTCGCCGGTCGCCGGATCCTCGGCGACGAGACAGAACCGATATTCATCCGGCTCCAGCCAAAACGAGAATAATCCTTTTCATTTTATTTCGCGATCACGATAAGTTCCGCCTTCGTTTCCGAACTCGATTTCGAGGCCGGATCCTCGGCCAGGAGATGAAGCGAATACCGGCCGGGCCGAAGCTCGGGGACATTGAACTCCAGAATAAGAATTTCGGTCTCCTCCTGTTTCTGGACGCTTAAAAGCCCGACCTCCATCGGGAGTTTCTCAATCTGCCCCTCCGCGGCCAGCCAGGCCGAGATCTGAAGATCGGGATTTTGGATTGGGCAATTCGCCGCTCTGAGCACCGCATAAAACGTTGGTGTCCCTTGTTTGAGCTCGCCGGCCAGGGGAACGAATCCTTTGGCCGGAAAGGGATAGATCCGGTTGAGTGAAACATCCGCTCCGGTCTGCGCCTTTCCCTGGCCGGCGATGTTGAGATATTGGATGTCTCGGCCGTCGGCGAGGAGAAGAGGAGGGAAGAGCTTCAGTCCTGGAGGCCCCTTCTCCGCGATCTCGATGGAACAGGCGCCGACCGCCGCTTTTCCGGTTTCCAGATTCCGGATGACGATGCGGCCGTCGTATCGGCCCGGCGGCAGGGTCACGACTGAATATTGGCAGATTGCGTCACCTCGCTGGGCGGCCCAGTCGATCTCCACTCTCTTGCTGTCGGCGATGGATTTGTTCTGATCGAAGATCAAGCCGATGAATTCGGTTTTAGTCCCGATCTCGTCCCGGATGCGTCGGACCGGGATCTCGGAAAGAAGGATGGTGTTGGGATTCTTGTCGTCGGAAAAGGGTAGGGCGATCATGGGGAAGTTCAGGTGCTGCTCGAAATAGGATTTCTCTCCCAGGGCGAGGTCCAGGAGGTGGAGATGCTTTTCGGCGGGGGACAGCTTGTTAAAAGGGAGCGGATTGAAATAGCCTCTTTGGGCGTAGACTTTATATCCCTCTCTTTTCACCTCGACCTTGATGTCGTGGAATTTACCGTCCCAGGAAGACTCGATGGAGTAGCCGAGGACGTAGTAGTTGCTGGTGGAGTTCTGGATGTCCTCGGCGATCTGGGAATAGTAATTGACGTCCTTGTAATATTTTCCTCCGGTCAGCTTCGAGAGATATTCCAGCCTGGGTTCGGGAAATGCGCCGGCGGCGACTTTTGCCGCCACGCCCGTGGTCGTGTTGACGGAGAAGACCGGGCTGTTGGCCGAGGCCAGCTCTCGGCCCATGTCCACGAACTCCTTCTCGTCTCGCGTTCTCGGATTATTCGGATTTATGGGGACGACCCCGAAGCCCCTGGAAAAAAGGATGATGTTCTTTTGGCCGGGGATTTGCCGAAGCGCTTTGGCGAGATTGGTCAGGCCGGACGTCAATTGAGAACTCTGAGTGCGACTCTGGAGAGAGACTCCGACGCCGGTTTCCAGGGCCAACGCTTCCATCCCCATGAGGCTGTGCCCCAAAGAGGCGAACGAATCCCATCCGCTCCGGATACCGGGAATCCCCAAGGCTTTTCCGAGCGCCGTCCGGATCTTCTGATGGTCGGTGGTCAGATATTCATGAAGGGTCAGTCCCCTAGGGAAGGAATTGGAGAAGAGGGCGATCTCGTCGCCCGGCTGAACCTGGTTGTCCAGGAATTGAAGAGCGGCATTCCGCGATTTGGCGATGCCTTCGAGCTCGTTGGTATCGAAGTCGATGACGAAGATGAACTTGCGGTTCATGAGGGACGATGTGTCCCGGGCTGCGGCGAGCTTCGTCTCCGCGAGCTTCGCTTCGGGCAGGAACAAAAAGTGTTTCTCGAATTCCGTGATGATCCGGGGCTTATCGTTGTCGTAGACGATGAAATCGGATTTCTCCAAGTCGCGGACGGGATTTCCTTTCTTGTCCGTGACATAAACTTGAATGAGCTTCAGGGTCACGGCGACCTCGTGTTGGAGGGGCTTTTGGGGCTGGGCGGTTTGTTGAGAGGCTAAGCTCGATCGGGTTGCCGGCTCTCCGAGGAGCGTCAAGCCGGCGAAGGCGATCAGAGGAATGAAAATTCCGGCTTTCCCCAAATTCGCCTCCTGCCAAATCCCGATCTATTTAATAAGAAGCGTCGTTTGCGAATGGGAAACGGACTTTGTCCCCGCTTCATCGGCCCGGAGATAAAGCGTGTACTTTCCGGACGGGATATCAGCCAGCGATAATTCGAGGAAGAAGATCTCGGCGCCGTTTTTCGGCGTTTTGTCTAAGACATAGCCCGGGAGGCGGAACCTCCGTGCCGAGCCCGAATCGATAAGGTCGGCGCTGAGCGTGATTTCGGGCTGGACCATCCCGGCGGCGGAGCAGGGGACGACGGCGAAGACCTTCGCCGTTCCCGCGGGGACTTCTCCGGAGACGGGCGAATAGAGCGCCCGGTCGTACGGGTAAGCCTCTTTCCAAGCCGCGGAGTCGGACTTCTTCCCTCCCGGCTCGAGATAGAGGAAGTTGCTCCCCGGGACAAGCAGGAGGGGCGAATGCAGGCTCAAGCCCAAGGTCGCTTTTTGGGGAATGAAGGCGCGGCCCGAGGCCACGGCGCCCGTCCCGTTCTCGAGATCTCGGACGACGAACCGGCACTTATAATTTCCCGGCGCCAAGGCCGTGCCGGAAGCGCAAAAAACGTCCATGCCTTTGTATTTCGTCAGATCGGCCTCCGTCCTCTGAAGGCCGGCCAGATTTTCGGTCTCATCGAGCACGAGCGAGATGATCTCGACCTTCTTGCCTGAAAATCTCTCGAGGACGTTGGCTGGGAGCCTGGAAAGCATCTCCAGGCGGCCCGCTTCGCCGGCAGTGAAGGAAAGGACGCTCAGAGGAAATATCAGCGGCGATTGGAGCAGGGGTCGTTCCGAGAGGGCCAGGTCGAAGAGGTGGAGCTGTTTTTCGAGATCGGAATATTCGGCGAACGGTTTCGGATTGTAATACCCCGATTGGGCCCGGACTTCAACTCCTTTACGCTTGACCTCGACCTTGATCTCGTGGAACTTGCCGTCCCATTGTTCGCCGATGGAGAAGCCGAGAATGTAGTAGGAGCCGGTCAGGTTCTGGAGCTGGTCCATGTTCCGTTCGTATTCGTTGATGTTCCCGTAATACTTGCCCCCCGTTTCCTTGGACAGCTTGGTCAGCGCGTAAAAACCGGTGACGTTCTCGTCCTTGAGGATCATATTGGTGTTCTGCTGGACGCCGCCCACGGTGAAAATGTCGCGGCTGAACCGCGACCCGAAGGTCTGCTCGTCGTAATCGAAAAGCGTCGGCACCTTGGCCGATTCGCGGCTGTCGAAGGCGAAAATCGAGCAATTGGCCGCGCTCAGCTCCTTGTACATTTCCTCGTATTGGGTGCGGAGAACGAAGTCCGGGAGCTCGAGTTTCGACCTGGGCGGCTCGCCGCTCGTCCCCGTAGGCGCTCCCACCTGATTGCCGTAGATGAGCGAGCTGGCGATGCCCGTCGAGAAAAGGAGGAGATTTTTATGGCCGGGGATGTAGCGGAAAGCTTTGCCCATATCCGTCAGCCTGATCATGAAAGCCCGAGCCTGGCTCTTAGCGTCCTGCCGCCGGACGGAAACGTCTAGGGACAGGTCCGGCGGGGTCGATGCTTGCGTCGCCAGGCGCCAATATTCCTGTTCGACGTCGTCGGCCCGGCCGGAAAGGCCTTTAGCGTTCATGTTCGCTACGGCCTCGCGGAGTTTCTTATGGTCGGTCGTCAGATATTCGTGGATCGACAGCCCCTTGACCGTCGAATAGGACAGCAATCCGACCTCGTCGCCGGGCTGGATCTCCGTGTCGAGGAAGTGGAGTGCCGCTTCCTGGGCCTTGTTGACGCCGCGCTGGTTGTTGTTGGCGAAGTCGAAGAAAAGGAAGAATTTGCGGCTCATGACCGTGACCCGGTCGGCGGGCGGCAGGGGAGTGGGAGCGATCCTCTCCTCGGACGGCTGCGGTTTCGGCGTCCGGGCCGCCGCCTCGAGGATGTGTTTTTCGAACTCGGTCAGCGTCATCTCTCGGCCATTGTCGAAGACGACGAAATCCTCTTTTTTAAGGTCCTGGACGGGCGCCCCTTTTTTATCAGTCACATACACCTGGATAAGCTTCAGGGTCACGACGACCTGGTGCTCAAGAGGCTTTTGGGGCCGGACCGCTTCCTGCGGTGCGGAAATTCCATGGGCCGAGGGGCCGGAGAGGAGTGCCGCAGCGAGGATCAGTAGGAAAGGGAAGGCTTTTTTCATCGGTGAATTTTCACGGCCATTCTAGTCTCTTGGAGAAAACCCGTCAAACGCTCATAATCCTCCTCCTCAGAACGCAGCAAGTATCATGCCATCGATTAGCTGTTCAAGCCAGGTAGAAACTGATTTAGATTCAGTCTGTTATGTCCTTGTTTTAAGACACATGGATGATTTTCGAGACTGTCTTTGTAAAGCTTCCGTCGGGACATGGAGGGATTAATTTGCCGCCGGTTCTAATCGACCAGCATTTCTTCAATGACGGCTTTGACTTTCTTGATCGTGCCCGGTTTCAGCTCTCCGATTTTCTTGATCAGGCGTGATTTGTCCACGGTGCGGATCTGGTCGAGCACGATCCAGCCGCTTTTCCCCTGGAATTCGAGGGGAACGCGCGTGGGATAGGGATGAGTTTTCGTCGTCATCGGGGTGATGATGACGGTTGATATGTGCTGGTTCATTTCATCGGGCGAGAGGAGAATGCAAGGCCGTGATTTCTTGAGTTCATGGCCGATGGTCGGGTCGAGATCGACGATGAAAATGTCATACTGTCTCATCACCATTCCCAGTCTAGGAGGTCCGGATCCAAGCCGTCGTCGATGAACAATCGGTCGTCTCCGTGCGCCCGCATGGCCTGAAAAGCGTGGGCCCATCCCGCTCGCGACTTTTTCTTGATCGGCCTGATGAGGATAGCCCCCTCTTTCAGTTCAAGCTCGATATCCTTCTCGATGCGGCACTGCTCCAAAATGGCTTTAGGAATGCGGATGCCGCGCGAGTTTCCGATCGAAATGAGATGTGTTTTCATGCCGGTCGTCCTTGCCGGCGTAATTATAATGTAATCACATTCTCTGTTCAAGCGAAATGTCCTTTCGAAAAGGGATTTCGATAGGATCCGATTTATATGACGCTTCGAGGCCTAAGAATTTTCTCAGACCGGCTTGCCCCGGGCCCGATAGATCGTGATCCATTTCTCCACGGCGCCGGCCAAATCCTCGCGCAATCGCTCTCCGCTCCCGTGGATGGGACGAAACTCTTCGGCCAGCTCCGGATAGGCTTTGCAGTCCAGCCACGTCGAGAACACATCGTTGTCCGAGAGCGGCTGGATCCGCTGGGGATCGACGCGGGGGCTTTGGTCGGCCCGCGTTGCTTTTCACCGTTCGAAAATAAAATCCCCTCTTTTCCAGTGGTATCCTTCACCCCCCTTATCTAAAGGGGGGGGTCGGGGGGGATTATCAGTCGATCGTCCTGTGTCCCGCCTTGCGGGCGAAGTACTGTTGCTCGATCCAGGCGTAGGTCTTCCGCATGCCGACGCGCAGCGGCGTCGACGGCTCCCAGCCGAGGATGCGCTTGATCATGGTGTTGTCGCTGTTGCGGCCGGCGACGCCTTTCGGCGCGGTCGGGTCGTATTTCCGTTTGAACTTCACCCCGGCGATATCCTCGACAAGGCTGACCAGGTCGGCAACCGAGATGAGCTCGCTCGTGCCCAGGTTGATGGGAGTGGCGATCAGGCCGTCGAAGTGGGTGATCCTATCGATGCCCTTGACGCAGTCGTCGATGTACATGAAGCTCCGCGTCTGCGTCCCGTCGCCCCAGATCGGGAGCTCCTTGTGCCCCAGGTCCTTGGCCGTGATGACCTTTCGGCAGAGGGCGGCCGGCGCCTTCTCCCTCCCGCCGTCCCACGTGCCCCACGGCCCGTAGACGTTGTGGAAGCGGGCGATGAAGGTCTTCATGCCGCGCTCCGCCCAGTATTCCTGGCAGAGCATTTCGGAGATGAGCTTTTCCCAGCCGTAGCCGCGCTCGGACATAGCCGGGTAAGCGTCGGTCTCTTTGAGGGCGCGGACGTTGGGATCCTTCTGAAGGTCTGTATTGTAGACGCAGGCCGAGGACGAGTAAAAGTAGCGGTCGCAGCCCGCTTTATAGGCGGACTCGATCATGTGGGTGTTGATGAGGACGCTGCGCAGGCACTCGATCCGGAACCTCTCGATGAAGCCCATGCCGCCCATGTCGGCGGCGAGCTGATAAATCTCGCCGGCGCCTTCCACGGCCCGCCGGCAGTTCTTTTCCTGGCTCAAGTCCAGGCACAGGCATTCGACGCCCGGCACGCGCTGGTACCAATCGGAGAGGGGCTTTTTATCGATAGCCCGGATGCGGGTGAATCCCTTGTCGTGAAAATAGCGGGCCAGCGATCCGCCGATGAATCCGCCGCCGCCGGCGATGACGATCTGGATGGTCTTGTCGATGGCCTTCGCTTTGGGCGAAACTTTTTTATCGGGCATGTGGCCGTCCTCCTTGGTGATGGACTCGGTCTCCCTCAATTTATGCCAAACCGGCGTTTTCGTCAACCTCGGGGCGGCTTGTCCGCGGATTCCTTGCCTCCGCCGACCCTCCAGTTGATGTCGAATTTTTCTCCGGTGCGGATCATATCCAGGCAACGGAGGATCCGTTGCGCCCGCGTTTCCGGCCGCTTGGCGCTGATGATCCACCAGGCGAACATTTTTTTCTGGGAGGATGAAACGTGCCCGAAGTTCGCCTTTGCCTGGGGGTCGGCCTCGACCCCCGCGGCCAGGTCCGGCGGGATCTCGAGCTGCACGTCG
>JAPKZI010000034.1 GCA_026393865.1 Candidatus Aminicenantota bacterium | reverse complement strand
GTCTATGCTCTAGCGGTGATCGGAACGGATGTCTATGCGGGGGGGGATTTCGCGGCAGCTGGAGGCGTGACCGCCAATTACATTGCCAAATGGAACGGAAGCAACTGGTCTGCTCTGGGGACGGGAACGAACGGTTTGGTCTCTGCCCTGGCGGTGAGCGGAACGGACGTCTACGCTGGGGGGGAGTTCGCGACAGCCGGAGGCGTAGCCGCCAATCGCATCGCCAATTGGGACGGAAGCAGTTGGTCTGCCCTGGGGACTGGCATGGATATTATTGTTTCTGCTCTAGCGGTGATCGGCACGGATATCTATGCGGGGGGGATTTTCACGACAGCTGGAGGCGTGACCGTCAATTGCATCGCCAAATGGGACGGAAGCCACTGGTCAGCCTTGGGGACGGGAATGTGGGGGACGGGAATAAGTGCTTGGGTCTATGCGCTGACGGTGAGCGGAACGGATGTCTATGCGGGAGGAAATATCATCACGGCCGGCGGAGTGATGGTCAATAATATCGCTAAATGGGACGGAAGCGGTTGGTCGGCGCTCGGCTCAGGGACGTCCGGTTTTGCCGATCGGTTCGACTTTCAGGTGAATGCGCTGGCCGCCAACGGGACAGGCATTTACTGCGCCGGAGGGTGGTTCGATCAGGCCAGAGGCGTGATGGTCAGCAACATCTCCAAATGGGACGGAAGCGGCTGGTCGGCGCTCGGCTCAGGAATGAACGGGCATGTCTTCGCCCTGGCGGTGAGAGGAACGGATGTCTATGCGGGAGGGGATTTCATCACGGCCGGCGGAGTGACGGTCAACAGGATTGCCAAATGGAACGGAACTACATTGCCAAATGGAACGGAAGCAACTGGTCTGCTCTGGGAACGGGCATGAAGAATGTTGTCGAGGCCCTTGCGGTGAGCGGAACGGATCTCTATGCGGGGGGGAGTTTCACCACGGCCGGAGGCGTGAGCACCAAAAACATCGCCAAATGGGACGGGACGAACTGGTCGGCCCTGGGGACGGGAATGAATGGTTCGGTCTCCGCTCTGGCCGTTAGCGGGCCGGACGTCTATGCGGGAGGATATTTTACAACGGCCGGAGGCGTGAGCACCAAATACATCGCGAAATGGGACGGGAGCGTATGGACGTCGCTCGGCTCAGGTATGAGTTCGGATGTCTATGCGCTGACGGTGAGCGGAACGGATGTCTACGCGGGAGGATATTTCGCCATGGCCGGAGGCGTGCCCGCCAATTTTATCGCCAAATTTAACGGGAAGGCCTGGTCGGCGCTTGGTTCGGGCATGGACAATGGCGTCAGGGAATTGGCCGCGAACGGTGCCGACATTTATTGCGGAGGGCAGTTCTTCGTGGCGGGCGATAAGCCAAGCCACAATTTCGCGATCTGGCACGCCAATCTGGCCCTGACCTCTCCGAACGGCGGAGAGATCTGGGAAGCCGGCACCGCCCACGCGATCACCTGGCTTTCCCAGCCGACGGTGGGAGACATCAAGATCGAATATTCGACGGACGGCGGCGGCTCCTGGATGACGATCGCCGCCTCGACTTCCAACGATGGCAGCTATGACTGGGTGGTGCCCAGCGTGAATTCGACAAATGCCCTTGTCCGCGTCAGCGAAGCGGCCGACGGAGATCCTTCCGATGTGAGCGCCGCGGCTTTTTCCATCGCTACCCAGCCGACGATCGTCGTGATGTCGCCTAATGGCGGAGAGAGCTGGTTTCAAGTCTCATCGCATAATATCACCTGGTCATCGACGCTCGATGTCGGAAACGTCAAGATCGAATATTCGACGGCCGACGGGACGAACTATGCGGTGATCATCGCTTCAACTCCCAACACGGGCAGATTTCACTGGACGGTGCCGAATTCTCTCTCCGCGAACTGCTTGGTCAGGATCAGCTCGGCGGCCGGAGGGAGCCCTTCGGATGTCAGCGACGCTGTCTTTGCCATTGCCGCGGGTCCCGTCATCCGCCTGAGCCGGGCCAATTTGACTTTTGGAGCGATAATAGGGGGCCACACGTTTTCCGGTCAGAGCGTGATCGTCAGCAACGCCGGCGGGGGGACGCTGAACTGGACGGCGACGTCGAATAAGAGTTGGATGAGTTTCCCGTCGTCATCGGGATCGGGGACGGGGACGATCTGGGTATACGTGAGCGCTGAAGGTCTTTCGGCCGGAGCGCAGACGGGGATGATCACCGTTTCGGACCCCAACGCGACGAACTCGCCGCAGACGATCAATGTCGCCTTGACGGTCAAGAACTCCGGTCTGGCGCCCTTTGGGGAATTTTCGACACCGCTTGAGGGGGCGACGGGGATCACGGGGGCGATCCCCGTCACGGGCTGGGTGCTGGACGATGTGGAGGTGATGAAGGTCGAGATTAAGCGGGATCCTGATGCAAGTGATCCGGTGGGGGCCATCGGACCGGACGGCTTGGTGTTCATCGGATATGCGATCTTTGTAGAGGGCGCAAGACCGGATATCGAAACCGGCTATCCTGATTATCCGCTGAACTACAAAGCGGGCTGGGGGTACATGCTGCTGACGAATTTCCTGCCGAATCAGGGGAACGGGACATACAAGCTCTATGCCTATGCCTATGACTCGGACTACGTCCATTACGGCTATTACACAAAAGGCAATATTATCCTTCTGGGATCGAAAACGATCACCTGCTCCAATGCGACGGCCGCTAAACCGTTCGGGACGATCGATACACCTGAGCAGGGTGGGGACGCATCTAGAAGCTATTATGTGAACTTCGGTTGGGTGCTGACGCCTATGCCGAAAACTGTACCGAAGGATGGGTCTACGATCGATGTATACGTGGACAGCACAAAAGTGGGAAATTTAACCACGGCGCCGAACGTCTATAATCAATATCGCGTGGATGTGGCGACGGCATTTCCCGGGTTGAATAATTCGAGCGGACCGGTGGGAGCCTTTTATTTGGACACGACGAAATATGCGAATGGGGTACATACGATATACTGGAGCGCAACAGACGACCAAGGGGCTGCGGATGGCATCGGCTCACGCTATTTCAACATCATTAATACAGGGACTGCGGCTCAAGCAAGTTCACAAGCAATTAACCTGGGAAAAGCCGATTCATATGAATCCGTCATGAATCTCCCGGTGAGTTTCGAGCCGAGAAAAGCAAAGATAGGCTTTAACTTAAAGAGAGAGCCGGAAATCCTCCAGCCCGATAATTATGGGACTCTCCAAATCGAGATAAAGGAAGTTGAGCGGGTTGAAGTAGAACTCGGCAAGGGCAGAGGCATTCGAGGATTTCTGGTGGTCGGGGAGGAACTACGATCTCTACCTATTGGCTCGACACTGGATCAACGAACTGGGACCTTCTCCTGGATGCCAGGACCTGGGTTTCTGGGAACATTCGATCTGGTTTTTGTCAGAGAAGCAGGTCTCGGAATCTCGACGA
>JAPKZI010000111.1 GCA_026393865.1 Candidatus Aminicenantota bacterium | reverse complement strand
CTGAAAACCGCGGAGGTCCAAAAAACTTCCGAATATCGGATCCGGAGGCTGATGAAGTCGGACCTGGTCATCATCGATGAGATCGGCTACACGCCCATCGAAAAGCGGGAAGCGAATCTTTTTTTCAATCTGATCAGCGAGTTGTACGAGAAAGTTCCCTTGATCGTCACCTCGAACAAGAGCTTCGAATCCTGGGCGGAGATGATGGGCGACAAGGTGATGACGACGGCCCTTCTGGATCGGTTGCTTCATCATGCCAAGGTCTTCACCCTGGACGGAGAGTCTTATCGTATTAAAAAATCAAGAAAGGAGGTTTAGATCATTCCGATGAGGGGTGGGAAATCTGTTTACCGAAGGGGTGGGAAATATCCTTACCGTACTCCTGGGAAATGTCCTTACCGCAGGGGTGGGAAAAGTACTTGACATTTACATCAAGACGACGGTCTCGGACTTCAGTCCCTAGACCAGGGCCCGGGCGATCCCGAACGGCACCGGCGTCATGCGGGAGGTTCAGTTTTGCCGCGTTTCTGACCAGGAGCCGGAGACGGACATCGGGTTCGCGGACCAGGACGTCGAGAAGGCGCCGGCCGATATATCCCGTCGTTCCGGTCAGGAGGACGCGCATGGCCGATTTCCTTTATTTAAAGATCGATCATGAGCCCGGTATTAATATCTTCGATTCGTTGCTTTTTAACAAGCCCCCTGTTTAAGAGCCGAAAAGAGGCTTCCAAACACTTTTTGAATGGGCGGATTATATCGCACGCATTGGAGCTGGGAAAACTTTTTTATCGGTGAGGAAATAGAGGCTGGCGTTCACGTTTACCTGAAGGGCGGTACCGATTCCGAGCTTAGCTGGAGGGAAGAACGTGCGACGCGAAAAAGCAAATCCCTTGAAGTATAGGGCGAATTGACGCTCTCGCGATTCTTTGATAATCTTGAGCCGCACCTGATTGGAGGGGCCAGCATTGATCGTCAAATGCCCGAAATGTCAGACTGAGAATCCTGATACCAAGCAATTCTGCGCGGATTGCGGCACACAGCTGCGTCTTCCCAAAGACATCCGTCTTGAATTCACTGAAACGCTCCAAACGGCGATAAAAGAGCTGACCACGGGCGCGACCTTCGCCGGCCGCTACCAGGTCATCGAAGAGCTGGGGAAAGGCGGGATGGGAAGGGTCTATAAAGTCTTCGATACAGATATCAAGGAGAAAGTGGCTTTAAAGCTGCTGAAGCCTGAAATTGCCTCTGACAGAGAAACGATCGAACGGTTCTCGAATGAGCTGAAATATGCCCGTAAAATCAGCCACCGGAATGTCTGCCGGATGCATGACCTGGGCAGGGAAGCCGGCAAATATTTCATCACTATGGAGTACGTGTCCGGAGAGGACCTCAAGAGTTTCATCCGGCGGTCAAGGCAGCTCGTAGTGGGAACGGCCATTTTCATAGCCGAGCAGGTCTGTGAAGGGCTGGCTGAAGCTCACCAGTTAGGAGTTGTCCACCGGGATCTAAAGCCGAGCAATATCATGATCGACAAAGAGGGCAATGCCAAGATCATGGATTTTGGGATAGCCCGGTCTATATCGGTCAAGGGGATCACGGGCGCCGGAGTCATGATCGGTACTCCCGAATACATGTCCCCCGAGCAGGTGGAGGGAAAAGAGGTCGATCAGCGTTCGGATATCTATTCGCTGGGCATTATCATCTACGAAATGCTGACCGGGCAGGTGCCTTTTGAGGGGGATACACCTTTCAGCATCGGCATAAAACACACAAGTCAAATGCCGAAGAGTCCCAAGGAGCTGAATACCCAGATCCCCGATGACCTGTGCCGGGTGATTTTAAAATGCATGGAAAAGGATCGGGCGAAGAGGTATCAAAGCGCCGCCGAGGTATTGTCCGAGCTGATCCATGTTGAAAAAGGCCTGACGACGATGGAGAGGATGCTTCCCGAAAAGATGAAGGGTAATGACGATCAGGAAAAACTTATAAGAACCAGTTCTCCTTCTAAGAGCGAGTATTTAAGAGAAGCTCAAGGTGCTGGAAATAAAGAATCCGAAAAAGAATACCCGCATATCCTTTTCTTTCCTTATGTTTCGGTTCGCTTTGGTTTCTGGGCCGAACTCGTAAGTCAAATGGCGGCGCAAGCCTTTAAGAATAATATGGTGTTTTCGATTGTAGCTCCAGATCCATTGGATGATTACGATTCAGCCAGCATGGCAACTCTTCTGGTAGGAGCCGAGAATATAATTAAAGTATATCAACCGGATCTTATTATTATGGTCCCATCTTATTCGCGATCTTTCATGGACCTTTTTCAAAGAAAGTTTCCCGAATTTATTACGCCCCTAATGACGATAGATACGGAATTTTACGACTATGATTTATTTAAGCAAAATAAGTTGCCGATACCCCCGGTCATTCAGGTGGATAACTATGAGGGAGGAAAATTGGCGGCTAAGATGTTATTGCGTGATTTTATTAAAGGTGATACCGACCCAAAGTTTCTAGTCATGCCGGGGATTGACGACGCTCCTCATTCTAAAGCGAGAGTCAGGGGATTTAAAGAGGGGATTAAGGACGAATTACCGGAAGCAAGAATCAGAATATTGCCTGCCGGCAATTTTCAAAGAGAAAAAGCCCACAAAATAATGGATAGTTTCTGCGAGGACGTTGAATTATCGAAATATAAAGGAATATTTTGTTGTAATGATGAAATGGCGCTTGGCGTTTATACGAGTCTTTGTAATAATTTATCGGACAATCTGAATTTCAGTATTATCGGATTTAACAATACCCTTGAAATGCAAAATTATTTTCTTGTAGATAAAAGAGGTTGGCTGAAAGGCACGATAAGCCAGAATTTACCTGAATACGTCTCGACGATTATTCGGGTCTCTAAAATGTTAGTTCAGGCGCAAAAAGTCGAACCCAAATATTTTATTAAGCCGCTTGAGGTATTTAGACCCTAATCCGAACAACCTATCTGCGAAGAAGTTGTTGCCCGGAAAAATCGGCCTGATTACAGGCTTTAACTATAGTATTTATAATCCATAACGAAATCGATAATAATCACCAGCTTAAATCAAACCGATTTCAAAAGTTTTATTTAAAAGCGATTTCACTTGTAAACGCGTTTTAATCGGATACTGGCGAGAAGCGGATTCGATGAATTCGTTTAAGATTTCTTTTCGTTTCTTATGAGTTGATTCTAATTCGTGAATAATGCCTCTCATTTTTAAAATGTTGCGGACCGAGACGGATGGAATGATTCCAAAAGCATAGATTAATTTAGCAAAAGTGCTTTCAACCGCAGCTTCACCAAGAAGGAATAACCTAACTCCGAACCTATGGCATTGTCTCGATATTTCATATATTTGCTTTATAATGGAAATATCCTTTTCATCGTATAATGACCTCAAATAGTCTCTCACGCTTGGGACACTTTCTGTCGCGTAGGCGTTGCGTCCTAGAGCTAAAGTGTATTGAGTCAGATCATTTGTGCCAATTCCAATATAATGAGGCGGCTGCTTAAATTCTGATGTGAAAGCATTTATCCAAATCTCATTATTTTCTGACGCGGCGGGTTGCTCAATCTCCCAACCGAATCCAATTCCATTAGGATCCGAAGAAGAGATTTTTCTTAAGCATAGACCTGCGTCTAATAATATATTCAGGGCTGATCTTATTTGGGAATAGTGAGAAACTAAAGGCAGTATGATTCCAAATCGACACCCAGCTGAAGCGCTTTTCATGCCATATCTAAGGGCTTCAGCAATTAACTTTATCGAGTCTCCCCCTTCCGATAGACATCGCCTAATTCCACGGTTTCCTAAATAATCGTCTTCTTTGCGGGCTATGTCCATTGTTCGAATTATGACTTCTTTTTCAGGGAACCATTTAATCGCTTCTTTAATTGCGGCGCCCAGAGCAGATTTAAAATAAAAATAAAGCTTTTTCGATTTAAGCGCTTTATAAATCGTATCGGCTTCGTTCGATATCTCAATCTCATCCTTGACAGATACCTTATTTCCCATATTTTTGTTTAAAATGTTTAATAGCGCCGCAGCAGCAACAAACTCGGTTCTTAAAAGTCCAATGCCATCTGCGCCGGACTGGGCGGCAAATCTGATTGATAAAGGATATCCAACGTTCGCATATATCGGAACGGAAGTCTTTAAAGAATAACCTAATTTTAGTTCGTCCCTATTATCGTTTTTATTCCTAATAGCAGCTCTTCCTTCATAAATAATACCGGCTCCGCTATCTACGACAACTGACCTTTTATTAAATTTTATGTGCCCTATTCCCGCTACTCCAGGAAGCATCGCTTCATTCAATAAAATTAAAGGATGATAATTCTTTCCACCCTTCTCAAATAGAACAGCTCGAGCTCCATGATCGATCAAAAATGCCACTCTATAGAGCGGCGTTTCTCCGGGTGAAAAAACGATATTTCCTGTTACCAAGTTTGGATTTAAGAGGAAAGAATCGTTCCATAATAAAACACGACCGGTAACGATTCCTGGGACACCACTTGCGCCTTGTGCTATTTTAATATTCTTCATAGACTTTCGATAAATCTGAAAGGAAAGCTATTTATCCTAGGTTTATTCTGGGCCGCCCCACAACTTCCAACTCCCAGCACCCGGCCCATTGAGGCGCCTTTATTCCAGTTATTTCCCTTTTATTCCTGGATCGATTTAGCGGGGGCTTCCGCCTTTTTTTGGCTTTTGCCGCCTTCCTGGGCTTTCGGAGGAGCTGCTTTCTTTTCCCCCTTTATCTTTTTTTCCTTGCCCTCTTGGGAGGCTTTCTTAGACTTCTCGACTTTGCCGCCTTCCTCTTCTTTCTTGGGGGCTGCCGCCCTTTCCGCCTTTATCTTGGCCATTTCTTCCGTTCTTTTTTCGTTGCCGGCGATCAGCCGCAGCCTGTTATTCACGGCCCTGATATCTGCCTGCAATTTTCTAACGAGCGGATCTTTATTAATTTTTGGAGCTTCGATCCCCTTCCCGGACAGGAAAGACAGCCGATTTTGCAGTTCTTGTTCAACATTTGCCTTTTGCCGCATTTGCATCTGCTTCCGCTTTAATCCCATTTCTTCCTCCTCTCCGATTCAGTTATCCTTCTCCGGCAGCTCTTAGACTACGCAGAACCATATCTTCCCTGCCGGGCAGATAACAACCGAGGTTATGTATAACAGCGTTTTCGCCAAAAAGCCATACCTAAATTCAGAGAGCGTCTTCCGGGCGATCGGCTATTTGATTTCCGCCGCTTTCAGCTCGGCCTCATAGTTCGGATTCGTCCATTTGTAGGGCAGGTCGCCGTAAGTCTTGTCGACGGGATTGGTCTTCATATAGATCACCTGTTTGATGATCCATTTGCCCTTGACGGCCTTCTCGTTCTCGGTCATCGTGGACAATTTGATCGCGTCGCCCGGCATGATCTCCGTCAATTCCCCATAGTTCAATTCGGTCTTCGACTCGGGAATGAGCTTGTCGTTCTCGTCGAAATACAGGACCGTGCCGCTGACGGTCTTGACCGGCCGGTCGGAGATATTCTTCAGGGTCAGGGTGAACGTCGGCGCGATGGGACTGATCCCCCGGAACATCGACCCGACCTCGATCGGCCCTTTTCCCGCCTTGATGAGGTCCTCGATCGGGGTCGTGCCTTTGGCGGACTCGGATTCTCCCGTTTTTTTGCAGGTTGCGGTCACGCTCACGAAAAAAATGACGACTAAGACTAACACGATGCCGGTTTTCAGGCGCATGGTCCCTTCCTTCCTTTGAATTTAAAGAAAAGTATCGTCCTTTTGCCCGATACCATGAATGCATTATATCCGAAAGGAAAGACGAGGGGCAATTTTTGGCTGGTTCTTTTTGTCGAAGCGGTCACGATCGGATCCTGAAAAATTCCCGCATGTCTCTGAAATCGATGACGCCATCGGCAACCAGGTCAGCGAGGGGATTCCAGTCATAGGCCGCCGCGACTCCCCCCGGGCCGATGCCCTTAAGTCCAAGGCGATGCAGCAGTTCCCAGGAGTCGCGGTAGTCTGTCCGGCCGTCCATGTTCAAATCCCCCGCTAAGGCCGGCTCCAAATACCGGGCCAGATGGGCCAAGGAGATAAAAAAAATGGACTCGAGGGAGGGAGAGATAATGGATAACAGGGGATTCGGGATGAAGAGATGATCGGCGTTTTTGACTTTAATCAAGGCCCCGGCGTTTCCGGCCAGGCGCAATTTTTCGGCGAACAATTCAGCCTGGCGGTAGGGCACAAGTTCGTCTTTCTCGCCGTGGACGATAAGCATGGGAGGATCCCCCGGCGAAACATAGGTTATGGGCGAGGCGATACGAGCCGCTTCCGGACAGACGAAAGGATCGCATCCCAAGAGATCCGTTGCCATGCTCAGTCCTTCGCTTGGGTATTGAGATCCCGCGCCGGATAAGTCCGTCGGGCCGAAATACTCCGCCACGACGATGACCCGGCTCGAGATTCCGGGCCATCCCGTCCCTTCCAAACCGTCCTGTTCGTCCGCGGTCCCCAAAAGCGAAGCCAGATGGCCGCCGGCGGATCCGCCGACGGCCGCGATCCGATCAGGATCGACGCCAAAAGCGCTCGCGTTCGCCCGGAGAAATCTGACCGCCTGCTTGCAGTCATGAATCTGCGCCGGAAAACGGAACTCCGGAGAAAGCCGGTAATTGATCGAGGCCACGGCGAAGCCGAGCTGGAAGGCCATCTTGATGACGATCTGCCCGAACGCTTCGGATTTATCGCCTGTCCTCCACCCTCCCCCGTGGATATAGACGATCAGCGGCACGTTCTGGTCTCGACAGAGCGACGGTTTGGCGAAATCCAGCTTCAGTATCCGGCCCCCGGCTTCGCCATAGACGACATCGGACTGAAAATCGAGAGCAGGGGCATCACCGCCCGCGCGCGGCGGCAGCGGCCCGGGGACGACGCGACCGCCCAGCTTCCAGATTTTTTGGGAAGAACCGGCCGCCGGCAACAGAGCCAAAAGACATAAAACGCCTATGATCGTCGGGCGTTTTTTCAATCGTCCTCCACGTTTTTCTAAGCAAAATCTTACTCTGGGGGATGAACCCTGTCAACGACCGGCCCTCAGCGGCGGGATTAGGAGACACAATACCCAATAAAATAGAGTCCGTGTCCCCCGAATTCTTATTGGAGGGAATAGGAAACCGCTTTTGGCAACACTAATGAGAATATTGACATCCGCTCTGCGTCTCTCTGTTGAAGGGAAAGCTTGACCTGGTGAAAGAATTAGTATATATGTATAGTATATATATCAGGAATCATTTAATGAAGACGGCCAAGCTCTTTCGCAACGGGCAAAGCCAAGCGGTGCGCCTGCCCAAGGAATTCCGTTTCGAGGGCGATTTCGTCTACGTTAAGAAGTCCGGCAATACCGTCGTCCTGCTTCCGGCAAAGGGGACCTGGGCGTCGCTCGTCCAGAGCTTGGACAAATTCTCCGACGATTTCATGGCCGACCGGAACCAGCCCAAAGCCCAGGAGCGCGAGGCCCTCTGATGCGCAATATGATCGATACGGACTCCTGCATCGCCCTCATCAAGCGGAAGCCCGGCACTCTCCTACGCCGGCTGACCGCCCTCGGCCCCGGCGAGGCAGGCATCTCCGCGATTACGCTGGCCGAGTTGCGCTATGGGGTAGCCAAAAGCGCGCAAAGCGAAAAGAACCGTCTCGCGCTGGACGAATTCCTGCTTCCCCTAGAGGTCGCCGATTTCGACGGGCCGGCCGCCGAAAGCTATGGCCTGGTCCGGGCCTCGCTCGAAAAGGCCGGGACGCAGATCGGCCCGCTCGACACACAGATCGGCGCGCATGCTCTCAGCCTGAAGGCCACTTTGGTGTCCCACAACTCGCGCGAATTCCGCAGGATTTCCGGCCTCGCCGTCGAAGATTGGCTCGCTTAATTCGAGTCGTGCAGAGCGAAAAAGCAAATCCTTGCCGAGAAGGATCCCTTCCTCGCTAATATCCGCGGCGAGGAGCGCTTTCAGAAGCTCATGGAGCGGGTGAAGAAGGAATGGGAAGAGTTTGAGGTCTAGCGAGAGAAGGGAATGCTCGCCGCCAGATCATCCGAATATCGCCAAGGAGTTCGACTATGATGAATAGAAATATGAAAGCTAAGCGCGTCCTTATGGGGGCGGTCGTCCTCGCGGTCACTGCGGTCATCGCTGCGGGGGGCCTCGCTCAGGAGCCGGCGGCGACATCCCGAATCGAGCGGCTTAAAACCCAAATCGAGCGCGTGATTCGCGGCCGCGGCGGACATGTCGGCGTCGCCGTGAAGCACATCGAATCCGGCGAGTCCCTGGCGGTGAACGGGGACATGCTCTTTCCTCTGGCCAGCGCGTTCAAGGTTCCGATCCTCGTCGAGCTCCTCTATCAGGTTCAAGAAGGCCGATTCAGCCTGGACGACGAGATCATCGTCGAGAAGTCCGACCAACATCTCGGCAGCGGGATGATTTCGAATCTGGCCGCGCCGGGCCTCAAGCTCTCAGTCCTCAACATGGCCCACTTCATGATGATGATCAGCGATAACTCAGCGACGGATATTCTCCTCGGGAAAGTCGGCGCGGCCAACGTCAACGCCAGGTTGAAAAGTCTGGGGATCGAGGGCATGTCGGTCAACCGTACTTGTCAGAAGCTTATCTCCGATTTTCTGGCCCTCCGTTCCCCGGCCCGGACCCCGGAGGAGATGAAGGCGGCCATCGTCAAATTCGGGGAGAATCCGGAAGACTCGTCAACGCCGCTGGCGATGAATACCTTCCTGGAAAAAATTACCAAAAAAGAAATCCTGAACCCGGACTATTGCGATCTCGTCCTCGCCATCATGCGGAAATGCGAGACGGGCGAGAAGCGGATCAAGGGCGAGCTTCCCCCCAGGACCATCGTCGCCCACAAGACGGGGACGATCGCCGGGACCGTCAACGATTGCGGAATTCTGTTTCTTCCGGACGGGGCCGGCCGCGTCGTCCTGACCGTGCTTTCCAAGGATTTCACGGCCGACACCGCCGACGTCGAGGCGATCATCGCCAAAATCGCCCGCTTCGTTTACGACTATTTCTATTTCACGAAGTGACGCGGCGAGGAGCTCCCCAAAAGGCTTTTATCGCGTTCATCGAATAGATCTATCAAGAATTAAAGGAAGAATCGACCCCTCGCGGGCGTCTTAAGCTCGGGAACGCCCTCCCCTAAAATAAAAGTTTGGGCGGCCCCAAGGAATTGATATAATCCCTGTCAAATCTAAAGGGTAGTATGGACATTCAAATCCGCGGCCTGAAGATGCAATACCCCGGGGGAAAACTCGCCCTTAAAGGGGTGAGCCTCGACATCGGGAAGGGCATGTTCGGCTTGCTTGGGCCGAACGGGGCCGGGAAAACGTCTCTCATCAAAATCCTGGCCACCCTGCTGAAACCCACCGCGGGCTCCATCCGGATCGACGGCCTGGACCTGGAAAAGAATCGCAAGCAGATCCGCAAACAGATCGGCTATCTGCCCCAGGAGTTCACCTCCTTTCCGAAGCTCACCGCCCGCGAGTTCCTCGATTACGTCGTCCGGCTGAAAGGGATCCGATCCCGGAAAGCCCGCGCCTCGCTGATCGACAACGTCCTCGAGAATGTCGGTCTGTCCGACGCCCGCGACCGCCGGGCCGACAAATTGTCGGGCGGGATGAAGCGCCGGCTCGGGATCGCCCAGAGCCTGATCGGCGGACCGAGGATCCTGATCATCGACGAGCCGACGGTCGGCCTAGATCCCGAGGAGCGCGTCCGTTTCCGGAACCTCCTCTCCGATCTCACCCGCGAGGAGAAGATCATCCTCCTCTCGACCCACATCGTCGGCGACATTTCGTCCACCTGCGCCCGGATCGCCCTCCTCGACGAAGGCGAGGTCGTCTTCAGCGGCCCTCCCGGCGATCTGGTCGAGCGGACGCGGGGCAAGGTCTGGAACGTCACCGCCCTGCCCGAGGAGATGGACGCGGTCAAATTGCGGTATCCGGTCGTCTCCTCGGTGCCGTCCATAACGGGCTACGAGCTCCGGCTGGTCGCCGATTCGGTCGCCGACCGGCCGGCCGCCGTGGTCGAGCCGAACCTCGAGGACGCCTACGTCTATTTCATGGATTCCGCCGAACGGAGGGCGGCGAACGCATGAGAACGGCGCTGCGGGCGGGAGGCTTGCGCCCTTGAAGTCCATCTCTGTGCTGTGGAGCATCGCCCGCTATGAAATGCTGCTCATGTCCCGCTCGTGGGCCTTCCGCATCTTCTCCATCCTGGCCCTGAGCGTCGCGACGCTCATTACGGTGGCGGTCGCCCTGCCCCGCGACGCGACCTTCTTTTTCAACCGGGCCATGCCCGGCGCGTTCCCCCTCCTGGCCATCAAGCTCTTCAACGTCTTTCTCGGCCTGATGTCGGTTTTCCTGGCCACCGAGTTTCTCAAGCGGGACCGCAAGCAGGACACCTCTCAGGTCTATTTCACCCACTCCTTCTCCAACGCGGTCTATATCCTGGGGAAATTCCTGGGCATCTTCTTTTTGATCTTTTCCCTCCTTCTGCTCGTCCTCGTCTTCATCGGGGTCATCCATATCTTCTTCTCCCGGACGCCTTTCGCCTGGCAACCGTATGTCCTCTATGTCCTCTTCTTCAGCCTGCCGACCGTCCTGTTCATGGTCGGCCTGTCGGTCTTCCTCGGCTCGCTCATAAAGAGCCAGGCGGTCGTCTATCTCATCGCTCTCGTTTACACCTTCTTCGTCCTGGTCGTCGCCGGTCCGAACGCCTTCTTCGCCTTCGACAGTTTCGCTTATTACATGCCGGTGATGTATTCGGACTTCATCGGCCTCGGCAATCTGTCCGATCTTCTGCTGTTGCGGGGCGCTTATCTTGTCCTCGGGCTGGCCCTGATCCTGGGCTCGACGCTCCTCATGAAACGGCTGCGCCAGGCCTCGTGGCTGAGCCGGGCCGCGGCCGGCCTGGTCGTGGGGCTGACCGTCATGGCGGTCTCGTTCCTCGCCGTATATATGCGGGGGAAGACCGCGGCGGTCGCCTTCCGGACGGAGATCAAGGCGCAGAGCGTCGAGTCGGCGGGGCGGCCGGCCATGACCCTCGACGCCTGCGACATCCGGATGAAGACGGAAGGCCGCTCGATCAGCGCCGAAGCCGACCTGACCCTGGCCAACCGGACCGGCGCCCCGATCGAGACGGTCCTGCTGACGATCAATCCCGGATTGAAGGTCGGCGCGATCCGAGGGCCTTCGGCCCCGCTCGCTTTCGAGCAGAAGAACCACCTGATCACCATCCGCCCCGGCCCGAGCGTTGAACCGGGCGGCGATATCCGCCTGACGCTCTCATACGCCGGCGAGATCGACGAACGCTATTGCTATCTCGACATTGACGACGGCCGGTACTGGAGCCCGCTCCATTTCTGGCTCGTCACCGTGCCGAAGCGCTACGCCGTCGTCACCGATTCGTTCATCCATCTATCGCCCGAGAGCGGCTGGTATCCCAGGGCGGGACTGCCGCCCGCCTTGCTGTTTCCCAAGACCGTCAAACAGGATTTCAGCCGCTATTCGCTCTCGGTGACCGTCCCGGCCGGCTTGACCGCCGTCTCGCAGGGCGCCGTGACCGAAACAGCCTCGGGCCGGGACAAGGTCTTTCGCTTCCAATCCGAAAATCCCCTCCCCCAGATCTCCCTGACCGCCGGCAGTTACGAACGGAAATCGATCGCGGTGGACGGCACGGACTATTCTTTATACACGCTCACCGGACATGACCGGACGACGCCCCTTCTGTCCGAACTGAAGGCCGATCTCCCTGCGATCATCAAGCAGGTCAGGAACGAATACGAAGTCCTGCTCGGGCTCACTTATCCTTACAAGCGCTTCGCTCTGGTCGAATTGCCGATCCAGGTCACGAGCTACAACCGCCTGTGGAACACGGCCCAGGAACAGGTCCAGCCCGAGATCGTCCTCCTGCCCGAAATGGGAGCGCTGTGCACGGGAGCCGATTTCCGCTCGGTCCAGCGCCAGATGCTCGGGCCGGGCGCGGGCCAGCCTGCGGCGCCGGCCGCCAAGGCGGGCGCCGCCGGGGCCTCCGCGGCCCGCGGAGGCCAGGCGGCAAGAGCCCGCGCCGCGGGCGGCGGCCGGGGCCAGGCCGCGAGCGTCACCCCCAAGGACCTTCAGCGGGCCCTCCTCAACCGCTTCATCCGCTCCAACTTGACCGAGCTGACCATGCCCATGAACGTCCTATTCCGGGCCGGCCTGCTGGGAATCCAATTCGAGATGAACTCCGAGTCGCGCTTCGGGATCTTTCCCCAGTTCGTGACCTACGCGACCCACTTCGCCGCGCCGGACTGGCCCCTTCTTGATTATGTGATAGAGGCCTACCTCCGCGGACGCGTAAGCGTCCAGGCGGGGCCAGGACTGCGCCTGTTCCAGACGACCACCATCCAGGAGGAGATCTCCAAGGTCCTGGCCGACCATTCTCTGGCCGAACTCCTCGCGGCCGGAGACCGGGAGAGATGGCCGCTGCCTTCCATCCTCGAGGCCAAGAGCAAACAGCTCCTGGCCCTCATCCAGTCGAAACTCGGCCAGAAGGACTTCGAGGCCAAGCTGACCGAATGGCTCAAGGGCCTCCGCTTCCAGGCGGTTCCGAAAGCGGCGGCAAGGGATTTCTTTAAAAGCCTCGGTGAACTCGATCTGGACGGGCTGTTCGCCCGCTGGGCGAACGACAAAGGGCTCCCGGGTTATGTCTTCGACGATCTCCAGAGCTATCGCGTGGTCGTAAAGGAAAAGCAGAAGGCCCAGCTCAAGTTCCGGGTCGCCAATCCGACGGATACGGGCGGGGTCATCAAGATAGAGTACATCAGCCGGGGCGCGATGGGCGGAGGCCGGATGGGGGGCGGAGCGGGGGGCGGAATCGTTGTCGTCGGCGGGGCGGGAGGGGGCGGCAACGTGACGTTTGTAGGTGGAGCCGGAGCCGCGGCCGAGCGGAGGTATTATGTCGTTCCAGCCAGGACGGTCAAGGAGATAGGGCTTGTCCTGGACCAGCCCGCCGTGATGACGACCATCGATACCTACATATCCCGGAACCTGCCCGCGTCCTTCAACCTTCCCTTCCTGACGACGCCGGCCCAGCCCGGGGCGGCCGCTTTCGACGGCGAGATCGAGCGGCCCTACGACCAGGGCGAGATGGGCGCCGCGGGCGAATATATCGTCGATGACGAGGACCCCGGCTTCAAGCTTCCCGAAGGCGAGCGGGAAAACTGGCTGCGGCGCCTCATCCGGAAGACGTTCCCGGCGAGCGTGGATGAAACGAGCGAGTATGCCGCGCTCCGCGACCTTCTGAGTCCGCCCGGCCAATGGACGCCGGTCATCATGCAGAATTTCTACGGCCGGTTCGTCCGCTCGTCCTATTTGAAAAGGGCCGGAAACGGACAGAGCCGGGTGACCTGGTCGGCGGATATCAAGGAAGCCGGCGACTATGATCTCTCTTTTTATTACGCTAATCTTTTCGGCGGCGGGATGCGCTTCGAAATGGCCGGAGGCCGGGGCGGTTTCGCCGGCGGGCCGGGCATGGGCGCGGCGCCGATGGGCCAGCGCGGCCAGCAGGGCGCGCAGCCGCGCGTCCAAGCGGGCGGCCAACAGCTTGGCGCGGGCCGCTCTCCTCTTCAATCGGGCAAGAAGCATTTCCGTGTCCATTCCGAGGACGGCGTCGAGGAGGTCGTCGTCGACCTCAAGGACGCCCAGACCGGCTGGAACCTGATCGGGACGTTCCGCCTCGCCGCGGGCCGGAACACGATCGAGCTGTCCGACCGCAACGACTCGGTTTATGTCCTGGCCGACGCCGTCAAATGGGCCCGGCACAAATAGACGCCCTGAACCAGGGGCGGGAGACCGCCCCGAGCTGATAAGGAGTGAAGGCTATGCCAACCAGAATCCGCCCCGTTTTCCCCAGATTCCAGGCCGCGCTTTTCCGGGCCGGCGGGATCGCGGCGTTTGTCCTGATCCTGATTCCCTCGCTTCAGGCCCAGATCCTGACCCTCGAGAAAGCCCTGGAGATCGCCTTCAAGAACAGCCCCTCGATCCAGGAAGCGCGCTACCAGCTCACGATCAACGGGGAGAACCTGAAGGCCCAGCAGGCCGGGCTGAAATCGCAATTCCTTCTGACCCTGACCCCGCTGACCGTTTCTCAAACCCGGACCTTCAGCGACCTGACCTCACGCTACAACACCCAGGAACTGACCAAGTCCGCCCTCCGCTTCTCGATCACCCAGCCCATCAAGTGGACGGACGGGACGCTGACCATCGTCGACTCGTTCAACTGGCAGAAGGCGGCCAGCTCCTACACCGGGTTCATCTCGGAAGCGACGTTCAACAACTCCCTCACCTTCCGTCTGATCCAGCCGGTGTTCACCTACAATCGGACCAAGATGCAGATCCGCCAGCTTGAACTCTCCCTGGAGAACTCCCAGATCAACTACAACCTCCAGAAGCTCTCGATCGAGCGGTCGGTGACCCAGCAGTTCCTCGGCCTGTATTCGACCCTGGAGAGCGTCAAGATCGCCCAGGAAGAGCTGAAGAACGCGACCGAAAGCTATCAGATCATCGAGAGCAAGGTGAAGGCCGGCATCTCGGCGCCGGAAGAGCTCTACCAAGCCGATCTAACGCGGCTGAACAGCGTCGCCGGGCTCGAGAACAAGCAGATGTCCTACGAGAACGCTCTGGACAATTTCAAGATCCTCCTCGGCGTCCCGCTGACCCAGGAGATCGAGGTCGTCGCCGACATCCGCAAGCAGTTGGCCGAGGTCGACCTGCAGAAGGCGGTCGACCACGCCCAGGCGAACCGGATGGAACTGCGCACGCGCAACAACGCCATCCTGACCGCCCTCGACAACCTCATCAAGACCGACGCCGAGAACGAGTTCAAGGCTTCGATCGACGTTTCGTTGGGGCTTACCGGCGTCAACAAGCAATTCCAGAGCATCTACGAGTCCTCGAACACGGACAAGCAGATCGCCGTTTCCCTGAACATCCCCGTCTTCGATTGGGGGCAGAAAACGCACCGGCTGGCGGCGAGCCAGGCCGCGGTCGACACGCAGCGGATGTCGTTCGAAGAGTACCGCAAGCAGATCACCTTAGAGATCCGCCAGGCCTATCGGACCCTCCAGAACCAGAAGCGGCAGATCGAGATCGTCGAGATCAACGTCCAGAACGCCCAGCGGACCTATGAGATCAACCTGGAGCGCTATAAGAACGGCGACCTCTCGTCCAAGGACATGCAGTTCTACCAGCTCCAGCTCTCGCAGCAGAGGCTGAACCAGCTCCAAGCCCTGATCAACTACAAGCTGGCCCTCCTCGACATCAAGATCCGCTCGCTCTGGGATTTCGAGAACAACCGATCGGTCATTGACAATTTTTAGGAGGCCCACTTTGAGAACCAAGACATTCATTTTATCGACCCTGGCCGCCCTCCTCCTCTTCGGCGCGTGCAAGCAGGAGAGGATGGCGATCGACCAATCCTCGACAATCCCGGTCCGTATATCCGAACTCGCCCCGAAAGCGATCCAGGAGATCGTCACGGTCACCGGCACGGCCTACCCGATCCGCGACGCTGAGTTGAAGACCGAGCAGGCGGGGCGCTACCAGCTCAAGACCAACCCGAGGACGCGCGGCCCGTTCCGCATGGGAGACGCCGTGCGGAAGGACGAGGTCCTGATCGCCCTCGACAATCCCGAGATCGTCAACCAGATCGCCATGGATTCGAAAAAGCTCCAGTTCGATTCGGCCCAGCGGGAGTTCCAGAAACAGCAGAGCGTCTTCGAAAAGGGCGGCATCACCCTCAAGGAGCTGTCCGACGCCGAGCGATCCTTCGTCGACTCCAAGCACAACGTCGAGAGCGCTACCCTGAACCTGGCCAAACTGGAGGTCAAGGCGCCCTTCGACGGCGTCATCGCCGATCTGCCCCATTTCACCGGGGCCGGATGGATCGCCTCGGGCCAGCTCGTCGTCCGCCTCGTCGATTATTCCCGCCTCTACGCCGAACTGACCCTTCCGGGCAAAGACATGGACCGGATCGTCCGCGGCCAGGCCGTGACGGTGAACGACTACAGCGCGGCCCAGACCGCCCTGACCGGCACGGTGACCGAGGCCTCCCCCGCCCTCGACCCGGAGAGCCGGATGTTCAAGCTCAAGATCGACATCGCCAATCCTAAGCTGGCCATGAAACCCGGGACGTTCATCAAGGCCGAGATCGTCGTCCAGGAGAAGCCCGGGGCGATCGTCATCGCCAAGAGCGTTATCCTCGACCGCCAGGGCAACAAGATCGTGTACGTCGTCGATCGCGGCCTGGCCGTCGAACGGCGGATCAAAACGGGGATCGAGAACAAGGACGAGGTCGAAGTCCTCGAAGGGCTCCAGGCCAAGGACCAGCTCATCATCGAGGGCTTCGAAACCCTCCGCAACCGCTCCCAGGTCAAGGTCATCCAGTAGGGGCGATCCATGCGCAAGCTCGCCCAGTTCTCCGTCCGCTATCCGACCACGGTCCTGATGGCCGTCCTGGCCGTCCTCATCCTGGGGTATATCTCATTCCGGCGCCTGGGCATGGATCTCTTTCCCCATCTCAACACGCCCCGGCTCTACGTCGAAGTCAAGGCCGGCGAGCGGCCTCCGGAGGAGATGGAGACCCAGTTCGTCTCCCGGCTCGAGTCCGTCGCCGTCCGGGGCCGCAACGTCACCAACGTCTTCTCCTCGTCCAGGGTCGGCAAGGCCCTGATCACGGTCGAATACCAGTGGAACACCGACATGGACGAGGCCTTCCTCGATCTTCAGAAGTCGGTGGGCGATTTCGGGACCTCGAGCGGAGCGGATTCGATCACCGTCACCCAGCTCGACCCCAACGCCCGGCCCGTCGTCGTGGCCGCCTTCCGGCACGACCAGATCACCGACCTCGATTCGCTCCGGCAGACGGCGGAGAACGTCATCCGCAACGACCTCATCCGCCTGCCGGGCGTCGCCGCCGTGGACCTGGTCGGCGAACGCCGGCGCGAGGTTCTGGTCAAGACCGACGACGGCACCCTCGAAAGCTACGGCCTGTCCATGGACGCCCTGGCCGGGACGATCCAGAACTTCAACCGGAACCTGACCGGCGGCTCGATCGTCGAGATGGGGATCCGCTACACGATCCGGGGCGTCGGCCAGCTCACCTCGCTCGACGACCTGCGCAAGCTCATCGTGGCCTATAAAACGCCCCAGGCCGAAGCCGGCCAAACCACGGCGGTCCCGGCCGGCACGAGCACGGCCGCGCGAACGCCCATCTACCTCCGCGACGTGGCCGAGGTCCGCTACGAGGAGAGCGAGCCGGAGAACATCGTCCGGTTCAACGGCCAGCCCTGTCTCGGCCTGGAGATTTTCAAGGAGGCCCGCTACAACACGACCGAAGCCTCGCAAGGGATCCGGGCCCAGCTCAACGAGCTCCAACAGTCGATGCCCGGCTATCACCTCGAGGTCGTCCAGGACGACGCCGAATTCATCAAGAGCGCCATCGGCGAGGTGAAGGACGCGGCGATCTTCGGCGGCCTGCTGGCCGTCCTCGTCCTCTTTTTCTTCCTCCGCCGCGTCTCCGTGACGGCCGTCATCAGCCTGACCATCCCGGTCTCGCTCGTGGCCGTCTTCAGCCTGATGTACTTCAGCGGCCTGACCCTCAATCTCATGACCCTGAGCGGGCTGGCCTTGTGCATAGGAAACCTTATCGACAACTCCATCGTCGTCGTCGAGAACATCTTCCGCCACGTCGAAAGCGGCACGATCGTCAGCGAGGCTTGCGTCCGCGGGACGGGCGAGGTCGCCGGGGCGGTCACAAGCTCCACCTTGACGACCATCGTCGTCTTTCTCCCGATCATCTATCTCCACGGCGTGGCCGGCGAGCTTTTCAAGGAACAGGCCTTGACCGTGACCTTCGGCCAGGTGACGTCCCTCATCGTCGCCCTGACCTTCATTCCCATGCTCTTTTCCCGGGTCATGCGGCCGAAGGGGAAATGGGAGGACGCCCAAACGATCCGCTTCCATTTCTACGGCCGCATGCTTAAAGGCATCCTGAGGAAAAAATGGCTGGTCGTGGCGGGCGCGGCCGCCCTTGTCGCCGTGACCGCCGCCGTCCTCCCCTTCATCGGCAGCGAATTCATGCCCCGTCCCGAGACGGCCGCGCTGACCATCGATCTGACTTTGCCCGAAGGGACCAGCCTGGAGCGGACGGGCGGTGTCGTCCGGAACGTCGAGACCATGGTCCGCGACTACGCCGGAAAGGACCTCCGCTCGATCTATTCCCGGGTCGGCCCGGCCGGGACCTCGCCCAGCGCCTCCGACCTGCTGGCCGACGAAAACAACGCCGCCATCAACATCGTCCTCGATCCGAAGGCGGCGGCCCGCATGGAAGGCATGATCCGCAGGCTCGACCAGGACCTGAGCGGAACGCCCGACCTCACCGTCCAGTTCGCCCGGGAACAAACGACCCTCCAAACGACCCTGGGCACCGGCCGGGCCCCGCTCGTCGTCGAGATCAAAGGCAAGGACCTCAAAATACTCAGCGGTCTGGCCGACGGCGTGAAGGAGCGGCTGAAGGCCCTGCCCGAGCTGGCCGACGTCGTCACCAGCTTTCAGGCCGGCCGCCCCGAGATCAACATCGAGATCGACAAGGAGCAGGCCTCCCGCAATTCCCTCCGCTCGGACACGATCGGGAACCAGATCAAGCGCCTTCTGGCCGGGAACGAGCTGGGCGAGATGGAGGAGAAAGGCCAGTATCTCAAGATCATGCTTAAGAGCCCCGAGTTTTCCTTGACCCAGCTCGACGGGCTGATGCTCGAGGGCCCGGGCGGCCGCCGCATCCCGCTCCGCGACGTGGCCCGCCTGACGCGGTCGGAGTCGCCCCGCGAGATCATCCGCAACAACCAGGTCCGGGTGGCCGAGGTCCGGGCCCAGATCGCCGGCAAAACCTCTTCCTTCGACCAGATCGTGGCCAAGGTCAAGGCCGAGATGGCCAAAACCGACCTGCCCCAGGATTACACAATGTCCGTCACCGGCGAAGAGGCCCTCCGGCGGGAATCTTTTAAGAATCTCAAGTTCGCCCTGATCCTGGCCATCATTCTGGTCTATATGGTCATGGCCGCCCAGTTCGAGTCCCTGCTTCATCCCTTCGTCATTCTCCTGACCATTCCCATGGCCGCGGTCGGCGCGATTTGGATCCACATCGCCCTCGGCCTGCATCTGAACATCATGTCCTACATCGGGATCATCATGCTGGCCGGGATCGCGGTCAACAACTCCATCATCCTGATCGACTTCATCAATCAGAGCCGGCGGGCGGGGATGGGCCTCGACGAGGCGATCATCTACGCCGGCCGGATGCGGATCCGGCCGATCCTGATGACGAGCGCGGCGACCGTCCTCGGCATCCTGCCAATGACCATCGGGATCGGCGAAGGCGCGGCCCTGCGGGCACCCTTGGCCTTGGCCGTCACGGGCGGCCTGGTCACCTCGACCGTTCTGACCCTGGTCGTGATCCCGGCCGTTTACCGGCTCATCGGCAGGGGATCGATCTCCGAGGGAGAGCCCGCTTCATGATCAAGTTCCTCATCCGCCGGCCGGTGTGGGTGGCCATGCTGGTCATCGGCCTGTGCCTGCTCGGCGTCATCTCCTACACCCTCCTTCCGCTCGAACTCCTTCCGGCCACGGACCTGCCCCAGCACATCGTCACCGTCAGCGGAAGCCAGATCTCGGATCCCGCTTATATCGAACAGCACGGGGCCGTTCCCGTCGAGAGCGCCATCGCCGAACTGGAAGGCATCGAGCGCCTCGAGTCCCTCATCAACCGGAACCGGGCGACGATCTACGTCTACTACATGAAGGGGGTCCGGCTCGAATACGCTTTCATAAAGCTTCAGGAACGCGTCGCCGCCGCGGCCGCCGCCATCGGCACGGAGTTCCGGGTCACGGCCTCGAAGAGCGACCCTCAGCAGCTCTCCAACCGCTTCCTCGTCTTCCAGGCCCGCGGCGAGGGAACGCTCGACCAGATCCGGACCGTCATCGACGAGAAGATCGTTCCCCAACTGCAGACGATCGACGGCGTGAGCAGCGTCGAGGTCTACGGCGGCCGGCGCCGTTCGATCGAAGTGCTTCTCGACCAGAGGGCGCTCGAATCCTTCGGCCTCACCGCCGGCCAGGTCGCCTCCAGGATCGCCGAGCAGTCGGGCAAACGGGAATATCTCGGCCAGGCGACCGACCGCCAGAGGAAGTACTTCGTCAACCTCGTCAGCCAATACGCCTCGCTCCCCTCCTTCGGCGACCTGGTCGTCAAGGACGCGGGCCCGGTCCTGCTGAGGCATATTGCCAAGATCAGCGAGGGCGGGGCCGAGCGGACGACCATCGCCCGGATCAACGGCCAGGAGGCGGTCTCGGTCACGCTCCAGCGGACCTGGGACTCGAACCTCATCAGCCTGGCCCACCGGACGCGCCGCGCTCTCCAGGAACTCGGCGAAACGGTCAAGGCCGACGGGATGACCCTGGTCGTCCAGGCGGACGAGGCCAAGACGATCGAGGACAACCTCCAGTCCATCCTCTGGCTGGCCGTGATCGGCGGACTGCTGGCCGTGGCCGTTCTGTGGGTCTTCCTGCGGAACCTCCGCCTCGTCCTGACCGTGGCCGTTTCCGTCCCCGTCTCGATCCTCATCTCGTTGAACCTGTTCTATGTCCTGAAGATCAGCATCAACACCCTGACTATGGTCGGCCTGGCCATCGCCATCGGGATGCTGGTCGACAACAGCGTCGTCGTCCTGGAGAACATCTTCCGCCACATGGGGCTGAAGAAGGACCCTTGGGAGGCCGTCGTCCGCGGAACGACCGAAGTGTCCAGGGCCATCATCTCCTCGACGCTGACCACGGTCGCCGTCTTCGTCCCGTTCTTGTTCTCGACGAATCCGATGGTCCAAACGCTCGGCCGGCAGGTCGGGGCGGCCATCATCAGCACTCTCCTCGTTTCGCTGGCCGTGGCCTTCCTGATCATCCCGACTCTGTCCTACCGGCTCCTCCGGAAGCGCCCGGACATGCTGGCCTCGGGTTTCTTCGCCCGGTGGCGGCGGATCCGGCCGATGCAGATCTTCATGGTCCTGCTCAAGACCAGCCTGCGCTATCCGGCCCGGGCGGTCATCCTCGCCGTGGCCGCCTTCTTCATCACGATCAACCTCTGCCTGACCCTCAGCATCAACGCCCCCCGGGAAGCCCAGCTCACGGACTTCAGCCTCTACGCCATCATGCCCTCGGGCATGACCCTGGAAGCGGCCGACGAGCAAGTCAAGGGCATGGACGACCTCCTCAAGGACATCCCCGAGGTCAGCGAGCGGCTGGCCACGATCCAGGAGGAGAGCACCATCCTGTCGTTCAGGCTTCTCGAGGATTTTGAGAAAAAGGCGGGACGAACGATCAGCGCCATTAAAGAGGACGTCACGGGACGGCTGACGCGGGCCTTCCCGCGGATCACTTTCTCCACCGACGCGCCGACGCAGAACGCCCAGTTCCGCTCCGGGACGGGCGGAGCGGGCGGCGGCGGAAGCGGCGGGGGGGCCGGGGGCAGGCAGGTCTCCATGACCCGCCTCCTCGGCATCGGCGCGGCCCAGGAGAAGGTCGTCGTCCGCGGCCAGGACCTCGAACTCCTGCGGGCGGTGGCCGAGG
This sequence comes from Candidatus Aminicenantota bacterium, assembly GCA_026393865.1. GTDB lineage: Bacteria > Acidobacteriota > Aminicenantia > Aminicenantales > UBA4085 > JAPKZI01. Next base: position 12,197 of record JAPKZI010000111.1, on the reverse strand, counting down.
ACGTCAAATACAACCTGGACAACCTCGAAACCGTCCAGAGCGCGCGAATGAACGTCTCCAATCAACAGCCCAGCATCGACCTCCTTCTCGATCAGGCCGCGTTGAGCCACTTCAACGTCGGCCTTGCGACCGTGCGGAGCGAGCTCAGCGGCTTCCAAAGGGAGACGACGGCCGGGGTCAAGTTCACCGCGGGGACCGAGGAGATCGATATCGTCATCAAAAGCGACCAGTCCGACGTGCAGAAGACGGCCGAGGACCTGCGCCGGCTTCAATTGCCGTCCTCTTCCGGCGGCCTCATCCCCCTCCCGCTCGTTTCCCAGCTCGTCTATTCCGAAGGTTACGCCAATATCAACCGGGTCAACCAGGAGAAGCAGGTCGAGGTGACCTACCGCTTCCAAACCGCCATCGAGAACTCGAGCGCCCTCCTGGAAGAGGCCCGGGCCTCGGTCGAGAAACTGGCCGGCGAGATCACGCCGCCGCCGGGCGTCCTCATCGAGGTCGTCCGGGACGAAAGCGACATGGGCGACCTGACCTTCCTCATCGTCCTCGGCGTCGTGCTCATCTATATGATCCTGGCCTCGACCTTCGAGGCCCTGCTCACCCCGTTCGTGGTCATGTTCACCCTGCCTCTGGCCGGCGTCGGCGCCTTTCTCGGCCTCATCCTGACCAAGAACTCGATCTACAACGCCAACGCCCTCATCGGCTTCCTGATCCTGCTCGGGGTCGTGGTCAACAACGCGATCATTTTGATCGATTACTCGCGGCAACTCGCCCGGCGGGGGTTCCGCAAGGAGCGGGCCCTGATGGCCGCCGGCCGCAGCCGGGTCCGGCCGATCCTCATCACCGCCGTCACCACCGTCCTCGGCATGCTGCCCGTGGCCATGGGCAAGTCGGAATACGTCTCGATGATCGGCGCGCCGTTCGCCATCACGGTCATCGGCGGACTCTCGCTCGCCACCCTGCTGACGCTCGTCCTCATCCCGACCGTCGCCTACGGGCTCGAGAACGCCGTGGACTGGTGGAAACGTCTCAACCCCAAGCTCAAGTTTCTTCAGATCGGGCTGTTGGCCGCGGGCGGATTCTTCATCTACGACCGGATCGACTCCTTACTCTGGCAGTGCGCCTATTTCCTTATCCTCCTTTTCGGCATCCCGGCCTCCACGTACTTCGTCCAGGCCAGCTTGCGCCACAGCCGGGCGAATCTCCTCGCCCCGGGGGCTCCGGTCCGGATCACGATCCGCAACATCAGTAAGCTCTATGACGATTTCGGTAAGTTCACCAAGGAATGGCGCAAGGGAAAGAAGGAAGGCGAGGCGGCGGAAACCCCGCGCGAGCGGCGGACGCGCCGCTTCCAGGCGCTCCTATGGCAGACGCCGATCTTTCTCTTCCTGGTCTATTTCGCCTACTTTTACGTGAACGACGTGGTCTGGATCTTTCTCTGGGCCGTGGCCATTTACCTTCTGACGCTCTGGCTGGTCAAGTTCTGGACCGGATTGAGGCCGTTCCACGGCGGCAGGGGCCCCAGGCTTTGTCTGGGGATCCGCTTCCGCCGTACTCGCCCGTGGATACAAGCCGCGGGCGAGTGGCGAGCCGAAGGCTCGTCCCTTGATCCAGCGATTAAAGGGAAAAAGCGGTTGGCCCGTTTCATTCTGATCCTTGTCTCGTGGGGCCTCCCGCTCGCAGACCTCGTCTGGCTCCGCGGCCGCTGGCAGCGGTTGGGACCGGCGGTGGCCCTCGGCCTTCTGTGGTACGCCGCGATCCTCGTCTACCGGACCTCGCGGAGGCTTTACGAGAGAAAGGTCAACCTCGACCGCATCCTCGGCCGGTTCCGGAAGCTCCGGCGGGCGTTCTTCCGGCTCGTCCAGCGGATCCCTATCCTGGGGAGACAGCGTGTTCCCTTCCAGGCCCTGGACCGGATTTCCCTCGAAATCGGAAGCGGCATGTTCGGCCTGGTCGGGCCGAACGGTTCGGGCAAGACGACGCTCATGCGCATCATCTGCGGCATCCTCCCGGCGAGCCGGGGCAAGATCCATTTCAACGGCCTCGACATCGGCCGTTATCGCGAGGAGCTCCAGTCGCTCATCGGCTACCTGCCCCAGGAGTTCGGGGCCTATGAAAACATGACCGCCTGGCGGTTCCTCGATTACCAGGCCCTGCTCAAGGGGATCTGGGACCGCCCGAAGCGCGAGGCGGCCGTGGACCATGCCCTGAAGTCCGTTCATCTCATCGACCGCAAGGACGACCGGATCAAGACGTACTCGGGCGGGATGAAGCAGAGATTGGGCATTGCCCAGACGCTTCTCCACCTGCCCCGCGTCCTGGTCGTCGACGAGCCGACGGCCGGCCTCGACCCGAACGAGCGGATCCGGTTCCGTAACATGCTCTCCGAGCTGGCCCGCGACCGGATCGTGATCTTCTCGACGCACATCATCGAGGACATTTCAAGTTCGTGCAACCGGCTGGCCGTCCTGCTCGAAGGCCGCGTCCGGTTCACCGGCACGCCGGCCGAGCTCGTCGACCTCACCCGCGGCTCGGTCTGGCAGGCCTATGTGGACGACGCGGCCTTCGAGGCCGTCCGCCGGACCCACAAAGTGGTCCATCATATGCGCGACGGCGAGAGGATCCGGGTCCGCATCCTCGCCTCGGTCAAACCGGTCGAGACCGCCGTGGAGGTCGTCCCGAACCTGGAGGATTCCTACATGTGGCTGTTGGGGCAGGAGGCCTAGGACCATGCGCGGAACGTTAATCGGCAGGCTCGGAAACGCTTGGGCTTTCGTCCGCTACAGCGCCTATCAGAACTTCTCCGGCCGGGGCCTCGGCTTCATCGGCCTGGCCGTCGCCGTATTCCTCGGAGTGGTCGTTTTCAGCTTGATGAGCCGGTCCGCGGCCCGGGGGCCGGAACAGGTCTACAATTACCTGCTCATTCCCGCCGTGCTGCTGACGTTCTACCCGTCGGCGTTCGCCGTCCAGAGCGACAAGGACGCGGAGATGATCGAGACGCTCTTCGGGATCCCGGACCACCGCTACAAGGTCTGGCTGGCTCGGCTGGCGACGCTCCTGGTCCTCGTCGCCGGCATCCTCTTTCTCCTGGCCGTTTTTTGCCGCATCGGATTGACCGAGTTTCCGCTGGGGACGATGGTCCTTCAGCTCATGTTCCCCGTCCTCTTCCTGGCCAGCCTGGCCTTTTTCCTGGCCTGCCTGACCGGAAGCGGCAACAGTACGGCCGTCGTTCTAGTCGTAGTCCTGCTCCTCTTCTGGGCCCTGGCCGGCCCGCTCAAAGGCAGTTCGTGGTTCCTCTTCCACAATCCCTTCGCCGGAGTCAGTCAGCTTCAAGCCCTCGTCTGGAAGAAAATAACTCTATCGAACCGCCTGTACATGACGATCGGTTCGGTCTTCCTCTTGATGCTGGCCCTTTTGCGCCTTCAGAACCGGGAGAGGTATATTTAAGGGGAATCCGCGGGAAAGGCTGCCGCTCCGATGATAATGAATACGGCAGAGCTTTCCTGTGACTGATCCGTTCGATCGAGATTTATTGACAGCGCGTACGAAATAGCGTACGATATTCCTGGAGCCAACAATGACCGTTCTTAAAGCCAGCGCCGCGCGGGCCAGACTGTACCGTCTCATCGACGAAACGGCCCAATCCCATGAGCCCGTGCTCATCTCCGGCAAACGCCGCAACGCCGTTCTCCTGTCCGAGGAGGACTGGCGGTCTGTTCAGGAGACGCTTTATCTTATCTCGATCCCCGGCATGCGCGAATCGATCGTCGAAGGATTGAAAACGCCGGTTTCCAAATGCGCCAAGAAAATCGCCTGGTGAGATGGAAGCTCGTATATACGCGCCAAGCGCTTACGGACGCCAAGAAGCGGGCGGCGGCCGGCCTCAAGGAAAAGGCGCTCGATCAGCTCGACATCCTCGAGCGCGATCCGTTTCAATCACCCCCGCCTTTCGAGAAACTCGTCGGGGACCTGTCCGGCGCCTTTTCAAGGCGGATCAACGTGCAGCATCGTCTTGTCTATCAAGTGCTCGAAAAAGAAAGGGTCGTGAAAATCATCCGGCTCTGGACCCACTATGAGTGACCGCAATCCTTCCCCCTATGACGCCCCCGAGCTCTACGACCTCCTGTTCGATTCGCTCGACTTCGACATTCCCTATTGGCTCGATGTCGCCCGGGCCGCGAAGGGCCCGCTGCTCGAGGTCGCCTGCGGCACGGGCCGCGTCCTCCTGCCAATTCTTAAGGAGGGTTTCAATATCGACGGGTTCGATTCGAGCCCGGCGATGATCTCCCGCCTTCGGGAAAAAGCCCGGGCGGGCGGGCTGGCCGTCCGGGCCGACGTGGCGGACATGCGGGAGTTCTCGATGGGACGCCAGTACGCGCGCCTCATCTGCGCCTTCAACGGTTTCGCCCATTGCGACACGACCGAGGACCAGCTCCGCGTCCTGAAGCGATCTCACGAGCACCTGGAGTCGGGAGGGGCTCTCATCATCCATATGTCCTATCCGGGACCGGACTACTGGTCCGAACCGGACGATGCCCCCGTCCTTGAGCAGGAAGTCGAAAGGCCAGGCGGGGGCAAGATACAGCTCTGGGATAACCGGAAAAAGGACGCCGTCGGCCAACGGCAGGATTCCGAGATGGAGATCTGGGAGCTGTCCGGCTCGGACCATCCCAAGACCGTCCATAAGTTCTCAACGTCCCAGCGCTGGGTTTATCGGTTTGAGCTGGAGCTTCTTTTTCGGGCCGCCGGATTTACGCGCTGGGAAATCCTCGGCGGCTTCGACGGTCGCCCCTTGAAGGCGGCCGACGACCAGATGATCGCCTGGGCGTTTAGATCTTAGAATCGGTTGATTTTTTCTCACGCGGGGCTGCGGGGGGCTCCCGCGTTCTGTGGAGAACGCGGGAACCCCGCAGAATATCATTTAGAAGGAGGGGGTGGCGGAGGGCCGCCGTCCATGAGAAACATCGGAGGCATGTTTTGAGCCAAGTTCGTGGTCGCCGATGTGGCGGATTTGAGGCCGACGACGACCTTCGCTCCGAGCGCTACGTCTCCGCCGACGATCTCGGTGTATGAACTCCCGGCAACCCCCGTGCGGACGACGCCTGCCCGGAGCGCGCCGAGGGCGTCCTCGGTCCAGACGATCCCGCTCCCCGCTTTCAGGGTCCGGCGCTGAGCGGCCACCCATGCGGCCTGATCGGCCGGCGCTTGGGCGGGCGTGAAGCGAAGCGCGGTGTTGGCGACCTGGAGGGCGTTCCGGGCTTCAGCCGAGACGATGCTCACCTTGGCCGTCATGCCCGGCCGCAACAGGAGATCGGGATTCGCGGCATCGATGATGACCGTGTAGGTGACGACGTTCGACGAGGTCACGGCCGCGTAGCGGACTTGCTTGACCTGGCCGGAGAACATTTCGTCCGCGGACGCGTCGACCGTGAAACGGGCGGCCTGTCCTTCCTTGACCCGGCCGATGTCCGCTTCATCGAGGTTGCACTCGACCTGCATCTTCGTCAGGTCCGCGACCTTGAACAGGACGGGCACCGAGTAGCCGGAGGCGACCGTTTGGCCGATATTCACCGACCGCTCGAGGACGATCCCGTCGATCGGCGTCCGGATGACGGCGTAGGACAGATCGACCCGGCTCGAATCGAGCGAGGATTTCGCCTGCACGACGGCGGACTCGGCGCTCCGGACCGCGACCTGGGCCATGACATAGTCGGCCTCGGCGCTTTCCTTGTCCTCAGCCGAGATCATCTGGCGCTCGAAGAGTCCGAGCCTCCGCTCATAAATCTTCTTGGTCAGATCGAGATCGACCTTGGCCCTTTCGAGCGAGGCCAGGGCGCTTTGGTAATTGGCTTCTGACGAGGCGACCTTCCGTTGGAGCAGATCCTGATCCAGTTCGGCGACCACCTGGCCGGCCTTGACCCGGGAATTGAAATCGGCCCCCAGCTTGACGATCTTGCCCGAAACCTGACTGCCGATTTCGACGGTGACGACGGGATTGATCGTCCCGGAGGTCTCGACGACGGCTTCGATGTCTCCCCGGCCCGCGGTTTCGACCTGATATTCCGCGGGCGCGTCATTGCCGTTGCGGATGAAGATGAAGCCCATCAACGAAGTCGCCAGGACGATCGGGGCCGCTACCAGAGCCGCTCTTTTCTTTCTCATGATGTCCTCCTTGCGGTCTCGGCCTCGTCCGATTGCCGATTCCGCCGATCGTTTTTCATCTTCATTCATTCAGACGCCAACGCAGGGAATACCTGGCGGTATTGTTTTGCGTCCGGGCAGGCGAGGGAAAACGAAAAAAGACGGACTTGTGTTAAAAGGCGATGTTTGGAGGGCCGCTCCGATCAGCGCAGTTTTTGAGGAGGCTCGTTACGACGGTCCTGGGGAGGCGGCCCGCCTCGGCGGTCTTGAGGGGGAGGACTGTTCCGGGGCGCGCCGGACGCCTCGAAGAAGCCGATCATGACCAGGAACTCGCGCATGATCGATTGAAATTTGATCTTCTGGTCCGGCCGGCAGACGGCCATGAGCTCCTGGAAATGAAGGAACAGGAGCTTCTCCTCTTCACCTCTCAGGGTCCCGATTCTCGCGGTCAGCGTCTCGATCGTCCTCTGATCCGCCTGCGCCTTGAGAAGCTCGGTTAGGGTCGCTTCGTTCGACTTGCGGATCTCGTCGTGGAGCGGACGCGCGGTATCGAGGAACCGGTCCCTCAAGTTGGCGAAGGCCGCGGCCTGTTCGTCCGAGAGATTCAATTCTCTCCGAAGGAACGACTGGACGTCCTGACCTTTCCCCACCTCGCGGGGAGGACGGCCTCCGGGCGGCCTGCGGAAGACGACATACCACAATGCCGCCATCGTGATCAGGTTGAGGATGATCAAGAATATGGTCAACTTCTGAGTAAAGGGTTTCTCGGAGAAAGCGTCCATGATTATTCCTCCGTCATTTCAAATAGGAGGCATAGCCGATCCGGCCGACGGAATAATCCTCGGCCAGAGCGGCGAGGCCTTGCTGCTTAGCCTCGATCTCAGTCTTTTTCGCTTGGGAAACGAGAGCCGCCGTAACGATGTTGAGGACGACCATCAGGACCAAAACGGCCGGGACGAGAATTCTCCTCCTGAAGCCCAGCGGCACCGGGAGCGGAGGCGCCGGCGTCAGGTTTCGGATTTTCCTCCGCACGGCGGCATAAAAATGAGGACCGGCCGCGGGCGGAGCTTCCGCCTCAAAACAGCGGAGCGTCTCCTCGATCTCGTTCTCGATCCGATTTTTAATGGCCATGGGATTGTCCCCGGTGGGCTTCATCCTTTCTCTCTCCGTTGGATTAGACGTTTTTTCGTCGTCGGGCTGGCGGTTCATTTTTCCCCCTCGTTTTTTATTTGCCGAGCGTAATATTTATGCAGTCGCTTCCGCAGATTCTTCTGGGCCCGGTAGATCAGGGAGTCGATCGAAAAGACGGACGCATGGAGGATCTCCGCGATCTCCTTGTTTCCTAACCCTTCATACCGCGAAAGGGTGATGGCGATCCGCTGGCTCTTGGGCAGGGAGGCGACCGCATTTTGGAGAACGAGAGACCGCTCCCTGGCTTCGAAGACGCGTCCCGGATCCGCGGACTCGGCCGCGGGAACGGCTTCGGCTGGGTCCGATTCCGAAAAAACGGGAGAAGGGCCGTCCTGCCTTTTCTTCCTATTTCTCCGGCGGATGGCGTCGAGCGACTTGGTCGAGGCGATCCGATACAGCCAGGTCGAAATTTCGGCTTCCGCGCGGAATCCAGACAGGTTTCGATACGCGTCCACGAAAACATCCTGGGCCGTATCTTCCGCGTCCTCCCTGTTCCGCAGGAAGCGATAACAGAGGCTGACCACGCGGTCCTGGAACTGAGTGACCAGCGACTTGAAAGCGTCCTCGTCGCCGGCTTTTAATCTTTCGAGAAAATCGCGGTCCAACAGTGTTCCTTGCCGCCGGTCCGGTGCATTAATCCCGCTCCGACCGCGGCTTTAGACGATTCTATCTCCGGCCGGACCCGAAATCAAAGATTTTCATCCCCAGTTCCGGCTATAATAAGATAAAAGCTTTCGAGAGGAGGCCGCCATGCCGAAGATCACCCGTAAGACCGCCCTTTGGACGCTTTTTATCGGCGCCACCGTTTTTATGTTCGGGGCCGGGCAGAATCCTGCCCAGAAAAAACCCGTCCCCAGGCGGGATGCCTTCTTCGGCCTCCATTTCGACCTCCATCCCAGTGAAACGGACCTCGCCCTGGGCGCGGATATATCGGAGGAGAATATCGGGAAGCTCCTCGAACGGGTCCGGCCGGACTACGTCCAATACGACTGCAAAGGACACGTCGGCTGGGCCGGCTTTCCGACCAAGGTCGGCTGGCCCGCGCCCGGCATCAAAAAGGACAGCTTGGCCGTCTGGCGCAAAGCGACGCGCGAGCGCGGGGTGGGGCTCTACATCCATTATTCGGGCGTCTGGGACGGGCAGGCGATCACCCATCATCCCGAATGGGCCCGGATCGACGAGAAGGGCGGCCGCGATCCCAATAACACGAGCGTTTTCGGGCCGTACAAGGACGGACTGCTCATCCCCCAGCTCAAGGAGGTCGTGGCCGCCTACGATCTTGACGGACTTTGGGTGGACGGCGAATGCTGGGCCGCCCAGCTCGATTATTCGCCGAGGGCGCTCGAAGCGTGGAAGAAAGCGACCGGGAAAACGGCCGCGCCCAAGAAGCGGGGTGATCCGGACTGGCTCGAGTGGAAGATGTTCCAGCGCCGGGCCTTCGAAACTTATCTCGGGGCGTGGGTGGACGCGCTCCATGCTTTTAAGCCGGAGCTTCAGATCACGAGCAACTGGATGTACACAACGTTCGCCCCGAAGCCAGTCGATGTCAGGCTGGATTATCTGAGCGGCGACTACTCGCCGTCGCTGTCGGTGGACCGGGCCCGGGTCGAGGCGCGCTATTTAGCGAGCACGGGCATGCCCTGGGATTTGATGGCTTGGGGCTTCGATAAGGGCAGAGACCAGGGCTGGTCGATCAAAACGCCGGTCCAGATTATGCAGGAGGCGGCCGTGGTCCTGATGGCGGGCGGCGGGTTCCAGATCTACCACCAGCCGACGCGCTCTGGATATATCGCCGAGGCCATCATCGATCAAGAGGGACAGGTGGCGGATTTTTGCGCGGCGCGGAAGGAAGCGAGCTTCAAGAGCCGAACCGTGCCCCAAGTGGCGCTGCTTTTATCGGCGGAATCGCATTGGGACAAGTCGGACAGGGTTTTCGCGCCGTGGGGCGGGGAATTCGACGATCTGGAGGGCGCCCTGCATGCCCTGCTCGAACTGCATTATTCGGTGGATATATTGGCCGAGCATCAGTTGTTGGCGGGGCAGAGGATGAACGAATTCCCGCTGGTGGTCGTGCCCGATTCGCCCAAATTATCAGAGGAGTTCAGAGCCGCCTTGCTGCGCTATGTGGAGCGGGGCGGGAGCTTGCTGCTCATGGGCGAAAAGTGCGCCCGGCTGTTCGAGCCAGCGTTAGGCGTGAAGTTCATCGGCGCGGCGCGAAGCGTGAACGAGGAATTGACCACGCCGGCGGGGCCGGTCGGCATCGGCGGGGAATGGCAGGAGGCCGCCCCGACAACGGCCAAAACGGCCGGGCTGAGATACGCGACGCGCGACACGCGCAAGGAAGCGAAGACGGCGACGACGATCGTGAGCTACGGCAAAGGCAAGATCGGGGCTGTGTTCGGCCCGCTGGCGAACATTTTCTTCAAAGGGCATCATCCGTATGTACGGCAGTTCATCGGCGAGTTGACGAAGGAGCTGTTCCCGGAGCCGGCTGTCCTCGTCGACGGGCCGCCCGCGCTCGACGTTGCTCTGCGGACGACGAAAGAAGGGAAAATGAGCCTGCACCTGCTCAACCGGAGCAATCTGCCCCTCCCCGACCGGTACAATTTCACCGATTATATCCCGGCGGCCGGGCCGATCACGGTCCGGATGAAGCTCGAGGCCAAGCCGAAGAAAGTGACGCTCGTCCCGGACGGGACGAAAATAAAATGGACCTGGAAGAAAGGATGGCTAACGGCGGCGATCCCCCAGGTCCATATCCACAGCGTCCTGGTGATGAACTAATATGGGAAACAGGAGGTCATCATGGAGCTGCCGAATGAATTCTTCACCGTGAACAGCTTTTTAACGCTGGCCGGTTCCTATGGCATCGTGGTTATCGTCACGGCCGCCATCAACTATTTGATCGAGGGAAAGATTCCGCCTAAATGGATCGCCTTCGTTCTGTCGGAATCGATTTCTTTCATTGCCGCTTTTGCCCTGACCGCGCCTCCGGACAAGCTCGGCTTGGCCATACGGATTCTGGTCGCCGTATTCAACGGCTTTCTGATCTTCGCCACAGCCCTCGGCCTGAATACCATCACGACGAAACCCGAAGAGGAAGCGGTGCCCGGCAAGAAAAAACCCTATTGGGCCAGATGGTGAGCCCCTCTTCCGGGAAACAAAGGGGGACGACGCATAGTGTCCCTTTTTTCGCTTTACAGATTGAACGTATACGAATACTTGATCATGATCGCCCGGTTGTCGTAGGACGGCGGACGGGGGGTTTTCGCGGCGCGGTTGGTGTTGAGGCCTTCGTTGATGACCAGGTAAAGATCGTTGCCCTCGCGGGGGTTGTAGCGGAACCGAACGTTGGCGATCACGGAGTCGACGGCGCTGTTATATTGGATGAAGGCCAAGGCCGAGATTTTTGTGCTGAACGTCGCCAACAGCCGCACCTGGGCGATATGGGCCGTCAGCCTCTGCTCGCGGGCGGGGAATTCAACCCGGTTGAACTCATAATATCCGCTCAGGGTGAGATCCGAGGAAATGCCCCAGATAGGCCTGATTCCGACGGTCGCCCGCCGGCCGTCGTAAAACGACCCGGCATTCAGGGTCACCGTCGCGCTCAGGAGGCCTCCCATCGCCGTCTGGAAATAGCCGTCGAGCCTGAAAAACCGATATTCTCCCGGCGGCACGAAGACCTTGTCGAAAAAGGAGATCTCCTCCCGCACGCTCTCGCGGGACAACTTGAAGGCGAATTGCCCGTTCCAGCCGGACTTGGTCAGGAATCCCCAGCCCGGCCCGATCTCGGCCGATTCCAGCGAGTGGTCGTCGTTGCGGAAAAAGATGTATCCGTCGGCGAATGCCATGTGGGACGTCAGAAACGATTTCTCGCCGGGGAGCCATCCGTAGAGAACGCGGTTTCCGAACCGGCTGAAATTCTCCCGCATCTCGAAACCCATCCCGGGATCGTAGTCCTTCCCGGCGCGCGAAAGGCCCAGGTTGAAGCCCAAGCCCTGCTGCGTCCGCCGTTCCCAGCTTATTCTGAACCGGGCGGGATCGAGCGAGACCGGCTGATTCTCCTTGCCGGTTTCGAACGACTGGGCCCAGTTCAATAGAAGATAATCGTCCCCGCGGACCCGGAAAATCCCGTCGACGCCGTAAACCGTGTTATAAGAACCGTCCGCGCCGAGCCTTGTCGTCAACATGCCGCCGACATAGGAGAACGGATTAAAGACCCTCCGGCGGAGGCGCAGGACGCCGAAATTCTCCGAGGGCAGGGACTCGGCCCGCAAGGGCGCCGTTTGCATGTCAAGGAACCCCATGTCCCAGGATCCGAGGCGGCCGATGAGACGGGCCCCGCCGTAGATGCGGACCGCCTGTCCTTCCTCGATCCCGATCCGCCGGCTGTAGAAAAGCTGGTTGTATTCGCCGAAGCTGAAGTCGAAGATCCCGGCGCGCTCCATGAAGAACAGCCTTTTTTCAGGGAAGAAGAAAGAGAAGCGGGTCAGGTTGACCTGATAATCGTCCGCTTCGACCTGGGCGAAGTCCGTGTTCACGGTTAGGTCGAGGGTGAGGTTGCTGGTCAGGCCGAATTTGACGTCCAGCCCCGCCTCGGTGGTCGGCTTATCCGTCCGTACGTAGGCCGTTTCCTCGTCATTCAGGTCATTCGTCTGTCCGTATCCGCCGAGGGCGTAAGGAGCGATATAGAGCGGTCTCCTCCCGCGCACTCCTTCCAGTACGATCTCGCGCGCTTGGGAGGGCTTCCAAATGGCCATCGTCCCCAGCTTTTGATCGACGGCCGGGAACACATCGCATTCCGTCTTGCGCGGGATCCAGCGGAAAGCGAGCAAGCCCATGACGACGCGGCCGTCCCGGTCCTG
>JAPKZI010000238.1 GCA_026393865.1 Candidatus Aminicenantota bacterium | reverse complement strand
GTCCTGAGCGGCCCGGCGGCCTTGACCTTGGCGAAGAAGAAGTTCGACCCGAAGCTGTGGCAATCCGTACAGCCGTTGACGCCGAGCGACTGGCGGGCGGGCCGGACCTGATGGGCCAGAGGCCAGGCGACAGGCGCGGCCGCTTCATCCTCCCGGGCTTCGAGAGTTCCCTTTGAGTTCAGCCGGAACATCTTCCCGCTCGAGATGAAGGCGTGGTCCGCTACGCCCAGGACTTTAAGGACCCGCGCGACCTGCTCTTCGGTCAAGGTTTGTTCCGAGCCGGTCAGGGCGATGATCATCGCTCGTTCCGCCTCGGGGATGAAGGGCAGGACTTGTCCCTCCTTGAGCCAGGAGAATCGAAGCGCGGGTCCGGTCGGGTCCTTTTTCTCCGCCTTGTCGAGATAATTCTCGACGATCTGGTAGAGGAAGCCTTTGTAGGCCAGGACGGGCTTCCCCGGGGCGGCCTCGGAGACGGTCAGCGCCTCGAGGATCTTCTGGATCCTGGCCTCGGGCTCGGGAGCCGCTTCCGCATCGGCGGGATCGAAATCGGCGAAGAGCGGCAGGAATTGGCCGTCCTTTTTAGCCGCCCAAAAATAGGCCCCGCCCGTTCCTTCGCCTTCGTAGGCGGCGGCGTCGAGCCCGCCGTCGACGTTCAATTCGTAGACTTTGCCGTTCATGACAAGCGCCGGCGGCCCTTCGAGTTCAGCGACGTTGAACAGGGCGGCCAGGATCCTCGTCACGCTTTTCTCCGGGAAGAGGATATCGCCGGCCGCGGCCAGGACCTGCTCCGGCTTGAGAGGCGTGATCACATCCCCCTTGACTTGAGCCCAGAAGGAGGGCCAGGTCAGCCGGTGAGGGGTCAGCTTGTTGTTCTTGTCCCTGATATAGACGGGTTCCTGGACGGCCGGGAGCTCCGTCGTCCAGTCGGCCGCGCCGAAGATGCCGAGCCGGTTGGCCCTCGCCGTGCGGACGCGCGCCGGCTCCTTGGCCGGCAGCGGCCCCGAATGGCAGACGGTGCAGGCCAGGCGTTCGATATGGACCGCGGGGATGCCTTTATGCAAGGGATAGGGAGCTCCCAGCCGGCCGGGCCGGATCTTCTCGCCCTTGCTCGTTTCGCCCCCGAGATGGCAGGCCTTGCAGGTGAAGTCCTCAGCGGGAAGGGCCGGGTTGTCCGCGGCTTCGCCTTCATAGCCGCGGACCATATCGTGGCCGATGTCGTGGCGGTGGCAGCCGGCGCATTTGATCCCGGCAGCCGAGTGGACGTCCTCTTCGAATTCGAATTTCCGCATCGAGGCGGGGGCCACCGCGTGGCAGGCGAGGCAGCGGGCGTCCTCGGGTTTATAGGAGAGGTCGAAAAAGAGGCGGTGTTTGCCGTCAAAAAGGGTCTTGTCGTATTTGACCGACGGGGCCACGGCCCATTCGGAATCGTCGAGGTTAGGGCCGTCGAAAACGTCCCAGGTCGGCTTGAGACGCGAGGCCATTCCGCCCACCTCGCCCAGGCCGGAGGCCGCGGTCGCGGCCCAGCGGAAATTCTCGCGCAGGACCTGCTTGGCCCATTCGCTGGGATCCTGGAGACGGGCGGCGTTGTGGCAGCCCAGGCAGTTGATCTCGATCTTGCCCGAAACGTTCCAGCGCGAGCCGGGCGTCATGTCCTTATCGTCAGGCTCGGAAATCCCGCCGCCCGCCATGTGGCGGCCGAAGAGGAGGGTGAAATCCCATTCGGAAAGGCCGAGATCCTTCGGATTCCAGCGGCCTTTCAAAGGGCGGTAGGAGAGAGGGAGGAGCGTGCCGGTCCGTTCGTCCACCCAGATCCAGGGCTCGCCCGGCCGGCCGGCCGGCTGGGCCGTTCCCGAGGTGAAATGCGAGCCCCGGCGAATGACGCTGTAATCATGGCAGGGCGCGCAACTGTATCGCGCCGAGAAGGGAAGGGGATTCTTTTCGGTCGGGACGATGGCCTGGTTGAACTCGTCTTTGAGCGGGATCTGGTGGACGGGCGTGGTCTGGCTTCCGCTCCATTTTTGGGGATTCGTAGTGGCCGAGAAAGCTGAACAGAGTGCAAAGCTAATTCCCAAAATTCCCAATATTTTTATTTTTGATGGCGAGGAAACGGCGTTAAAAACCCGAATCGGGAGCAAGGCCGTTTCCGGATCTTCTCCCCCTTCTTTTCGATCCCGCACAAAATGGAAGAGCGCCTTTGTCCTCATACTTTAAACATCTCCGGCCGGAATCGGATGAGTCCGCGCGAGCGGACGGCCTCGTTCACCTTGAGGACGGCGACCGCGCTTTCGTAGGCCAGGTCGGCCGGGCAGCTGAGGGGCGTCCCGAGGCGGACGGCGTTGAAGAAGTTCTCGAGGTGGGGCTGGTGGGCCGGCTTGGCCAGGTCGACCGGGATCGGCCAGCGGCCGGCTTCGGCCGTCACCCGGACGTCGACAAAGACGTTGCGTGTGTCGATCTTCTGGATGGGGGCCGCTTCGGACAGCAGGAAGCCGTCCTTGACGAGCGAATCCCACTCCGGGGCGTGGGCTTCGCGCATGGCCCAGTTCCCCCGCTGGGGGACTTCGGAGATCTGGAGCGATCCGTCGTCGCCCATGAAGACCTCGTAAAACCCTCCCTGCTTGGTCGTCGTCTGGACCTGATAAAGTGCGCGGGCCGTTCCCTCTTTGGTCTCGAACTCATAGATGGCCATGACGTTGTCGTACCATTCGCGATTCTTATAGTAATCGACCCCGCCGCTGGCCACGACCGAGCTCGGATTCACTCCGAAGACCCAGCTGAACAGATCGATCTGGTGCGATCCCAGGTCGACGATCGGGCCCCCGCCGAATTTTTTGAACCAGCGCCAATTGCGGAACTCGGCCATGGAGTCGTAACCGTATTTCTGGAGCTTGTCCTGGGTGATGGGATAATTCTTCGGCCAGCCGAGCATATCGGCCTTGGACCGGTTCCACTGGGCGTAGGCCAGGTTCACTTTCCCCAAGATCTTCTTCTCCCTCATGAGCCGATCGATGGCATGGATATAGCGCGGGTTGCTGCGGCGCTGGTGGCCGATCTGGAGGAGCTTGCCCGTGCGCCGGGCCGTCTCGACCATGGTCCGCGCTTTATCGAGCGAGTTGGACATTTCCTTTTCGCAATAGACGGGGAGACCCGTCTCCAGGCAAGCGTTAGCCTGCTCGGCGTGCATCCAGTCGGGCGTGGCGACGAGGACCGCGTGCAGCCCTTTTTCCTTGGCCAGCATGTCCTGATAGTCCTCGTACACGGCGGTCGCGTGGCCGTATTTGTGGAGATATCCGCTGGCGTATTGTTGGCTATAGGACCAAATGTCGCAGACCGCGACCATCCGGATGCCGGGGATGCGCAGGCAGGACTCGATCAGGACGCGGCCTTGCTCGCCCGCGCCGATCAGGGCGACGCGAAGATCGTCCTTCTTCGGGACATAGACAGGCAGTTTAAACTCCGTCTGCGCGCCGGCGGGAGGCGGAGTCTGGGCCGTCTGGGCCAACGCCCCGCCGGCCAGAGCCATGCCCAGCCCAGCCGTCGCGGAAGTCTTTATGAATGTCCGACGCGTGACGCTCATTTCTTCATGTC